>DASZGZ010000235.1:0-14432 GCA_035938355.1 Acidobacteriaceae bacterium | reverse complement strand
CGCGCACCTCGAAGGCGAGGCGGAGGCCGTAGAATCCGCCGTACGCACAGTGCTTGAGCGTGGCTATCGCAGCGCCGATCTGCTACGCGCAGAGGACGCGCGGGAAGCCGCTACCTCCACGCAGGAGATGGGAGCACTCGTCAACGGCATACTCAACGACACGCTCGATCGTCACCAGTCTCTGCACGCTGTCTAACAGCGACCGCCCGGACAACTGCGCAGGTTGCAAAGGAAGCTGAATCGATGTCCCAGCCACAAACACTCTTCGAGAAGGTCTGGCAGCAACACGTCGTCGCAGAACCTGCCGGCGAGCCGACGATTCTCTATATTGATCTCCACCTCGTCCACGAGGTCACATCTCCACAGGCCTTCGACGGCTTGCGCCTCGCAGGTCGCAAATTGCGGCGTCCGGACCGGCACATCGCCACGGTGGACCACAATGTCCCCACGACCAGCGCGCAGGATCGCCTAGTGATTGCGGACCAGATCTCCGCCCGGCAGGTGAATGCGCTGCGCAGCAATTGCGCCGAGTTTGGCATCGAGTTCTTCGATGTGCAGGATGCGAGCCAGGGCATCGTGCACATGATTGGTCCCGAGCTGGGCGCCACCAAACCGGGCATGACCATCGTCTGCGGCGACTCGCATACCTCCACGCACGGCGCATTCGGGGCGCTGGCCTTCGGCATCGGCACCTCCGAAGTCGAGCATGTGATGGCAACGCAGACGCTGCCGCAGGACACACCGAAGACTTTCCGTATCAATGTCGAAGGCAAGCTACCCAACGGAGTGACCGCAAAGGACATCATCCTCGACATCATCGGGCGTATTGGTACGGACGGCGCTACAGGCCATGTCGTCGAATACGCTGGCTCCGCGATCCGCGCGCTGTCCATGGAAGAGCGGATGACCATCTGCAATATGAGCATCGAAGCGGGCGCGCGTGCCGGCATGATCGCTGCGGATGAAACCACCTTCGCCTACCTGAAGGGGCGCCGGTTCTCACCGAAAGATGCGGCGTGGGACGAGGCCGTCGCCCACTGGAGCACACTGCATACCGATGAAGGCGCACGCTTCGACCGCGAGATGACGATCGATGCGGCAGAGCTTGCCCCCAGTGTGACCTGGGGTACGTCGCCCGGCATGGTGACACGTGTTGATGCCATGGTTCCCTCCGTCGAGGATGCGCGCAGCGAAGCCGATCGCAAGAGCTACGCGCGCGCCCTCGAATATATGGATCTGAAGCCCGGTGTCCGCATCGAGGAGATCGCGGTCGACCGTGTCTTCATCGGCTCGTGCACGAACGCGCGCATCAGCGACCTGCGCGCCGCGGCCGCAGTCGTCAAGGGCCATCACGTCGCGACGACCGTGCGCGCCATGGTGGTGCCCGGATCACAGCTGGTAAAGAAGCAGGCCGAAGAAGAAGGCCTCGATCGTATCTTCCGCGCCGCAGGATTCGAGTGGCGCGAGCCTGGCTGCTCCATGTGTCTGGGCATGAACCCGGACATCCTCCAACCGGGGGAACGTTGCGCTTCCACCAGCAACCGCAACTTCGAAGGGCGCCAGGGACGGGGCGGACGCACGCATCTGCTCTCCCCCGCCATGGCCGCTGCCGCCGCCGTCACGGGACACTTCACCGACATCCGCAAGTGGCCGCCCGCGGGAACTCCCGCGCCGACTGCAGAACCGGCACTCGCCCACGGAGGCTCTCGCTAAATGGAAGCCATCCGCACACTCACCAGCACCGCAGCGCCACTGCCGCTGCCGAATATCGACACCGACCAAATCATTCCCAAGCAGTTTCTGAAACGGATCGAGCGCACCGGTTATGAAGACTTCCTCTTCTATGACTGGCGCCGCATTCAGGATGGACCTCACGCCGGTGAGCCCAACCCTGACTTCGTGCTCAACAAACCGGAGCATCAGGGCGCGAAGATCCTGATCGCGGAGAAGAACTTCGGATGCGGCTCCTCCCGCGAACATGCCGCCTGGGCCATTCAACAGTTCGGTTTCCGCGCCGTTATCGCGCCATCGTTTGCGGACATCTTCTTCTCCAATGCGGGCAAAAACGGCATCATCCTGGTGCGCCTCACTGACGCTGAGGTAGAGACGCTTCTCACACGCTCGACCGCAAACCCAAAGCATGCCATGACCATCGACCTCGAACACCAGACAGTGAAAGACGATCAGGGTTTCGATGCGCACTTCGACATCGATCCCTTCCGCAAGTACTGCCTGCTGAACGGACTGGACGACATCGGCCTTACGCTGCGACACGCCGACGCGCTCGACAGCTACGAACAGAAACATGACGCCGCGTTCTGGCTCGCACCAAAGCCGGCCGCGCTTGCAACGGCAACACCGGAGACCCACTAGTTCATGGCTCACGAAGCAAAAAGCAATGGCTCGAGCGCCGGCAAAAAGAACTCCATCGCGCTTACCGAAGGTCCCTCACGGGCGGCCGCACGATCCTTCCTGCGCGGCGTCGGCTTCAGCAACGAAGACCTGCACAAGCCGATCATCGGCATCGCGAATACCTGGACTGAGATTGGTCCGTGCAACTTTCACCTGCGCGACGTAGCGGCAGCGGTGAAGCAGGGCGTACGCGAGGCCGGCGGCACACCCATGGAGTTCAACACCGTCACCATCTCGGACGGCATCACTATGGGCACGCAGGGCATGAAAGCTTCGCTGATTTCGCGCGAGGTGATCGCCGACTCGGTCGAGCTGGTTGCACGCGGCAACCTCTTCGACGGCATCATCTGTATCGCTGGCTGTGACAAAAACATGCCCGGCACCATCATGGCCATGTGCCGTCTGGATATTCCCGGCCTCATGCTCTATGGAGGTTCCATCGCGCCCGGCAAGCTTAAGCAGGTTGACGGCTCTTTCGTCGACATCACTATCCAGAACGTCTTTGAAGCCATCGGCTCGCACGCCGCCGGCAAGATCTCCGACGATCAGCTCGAAGCCGTCGAAGCAGCGGCATGTCCCGGGCCCGGGGCCTGTGGCGGCCAGTTCACCGCGAACACCATGGCGATGGCCGGCGAATTTCTTGGCATCTCGCCGATCGGTCTCACCGGTGTGCCGGCCATGGCCGCGGAAAAGCCCGATGCGAGCCGTGAGGCAGGACGCCTGGTCATGGACCTGGTTCGCAATGATCTGCGTCCCTCGAAGATCATCACGCGCGAGGCGCTCGAAAACGCGATCGCTGCCGTCTGTGCCTCCGGCGGCTCGACCAATGCGGTGCTGCACCTTATCGCTATCGCCCGCGAGATGGGGCTGAAGCTGACCATGGATGACTTCGATCGCATCAGCGAGAAGACGCCGTTCATCTGCGATCTGACCCCGGGCGGCAAATATGTTGCGAAGGATTATCAGGACGCCGGCGGATCGCGCGTGCTAGCAAAGCGCCTGCGGGATCGCGGCCAGTTGCATGACACCATGACCGTCACCGGCAAGACACTTCATCAGGAAGCAGAGGCAGCCGTTGAGACTCCGAAGCAGGTAGTGATACGCGCATGGGATCATGCGCTGAAGCCGACCGGCGGCCTCGTCATTCTCAAAGGCAATCTTGCTCCAGAGGGATGTGTGGTCAAAGTCGCCGGGCACGAGCGCATCTTCCATCGCGGCACGGCGCGTGTCTTCGAGAGCGAGGATGACTGCTTCGCTGCGGTTGAGGCCGGCAAGATCAATCCAAACGATGTGCTGGTGATTCGCTATGAGGGCCCGCGCGGCGGTCCGGGAATGCGCGAGATGCTCGCAGTAACGGCGGCGATCAAGGGCATCCCCGAATTATCGGAAACCGTCGCGCTGCTTACCGACGGCCGCTTCTCCGGTGCAACACGTGGCCTGATGGCTGGCCATGTTGCTCCCGAGGCTCAGCTCGGCGGACCAATCGCGGCGGTTCGCGAAGGTGACTCGATCGTCTTCGACATTCCGAATCGCAAGCTCACGCTCGAAGTTCCGGATGCTGAGATTGCGAACCGGCTCAAGTCGTGGAAGGCGCCGGAGCTCCGCTTCAAGGCGGGCGTCTTTCGCAAGTATGCAGACAGCGTCAGCTCCGCGTCGCTGGGCGCGGTGACATTTTAGCCACAAGCGTGGATACACAATCGCAGCGCGTAGCGCAATGGAAAGGAATCAGATGAGCAGACCGCAATGCGAACCCGGCACAGGAACGACGGTGCTCACCGGCGCGGAGATCGTGTGGGCAACGCTTGAAGGCGAAGGTGTGCGCGAGGTCTTCGGCTATCCCGGCGGCGCCATCCTGCCTATCTACGACGCGCTGCGCAAGTTTCCCATCCGCCACATTCTGGTACGTCACGAGCAGGGCGCGGCACACATGGCCGATGGCTATGCGCGCGCCTCTGGCCGCGTCGGCGTCTGTATGGCCACCAGCGGACCGGGCGCGACCAATCTCGTCACGGGCATCGCGACCGCGATGCTCGACTCGGTGCCCATCGTCTGCATCACCGGACAAGTCTCGTCGAAGGTGCTGGGCTCCGACGCCTTTCAGGAAGTGGACATCACCGGCATCACGCTGCCCATCACCAAGCACAACTTCCTCGTCACACGCGCGGAAGACATCGCCCCGGCAATTCGGCTTGCCTTCCAGATCGCTACTTCAGGCCGTCCCGGCCCTGTCCTCATCGACATCACAAAAGATGCACAGCAGGCCACCGCATCCTTCGAATTCGCAGCCGCTACGCCTGCGGCAGCGAGGCCCCATCCAATGCTTCGCGCGGAGTCGAGCTCCATTCGCGAGGCAGTCGCCCTCATTCAGTCGGCAAAGCGTCCCGTCATTTTGGCCGGCCATGGCATCACGCAATCCGGCGCGGAGCAACAGGTAATTGCATTCGCCGAATCGCAGCAGATCCCAGTCGCCTCTACTCTGCTCGGTCTCGGCAGCTTCCCTGCCGCACACCCACTGCATCTAGGCATGATGGGCATGCACGGCGAGTCGTGGGTGAACCATGCCATCCAGGAAGCCGATCTTCTTCTGGCCTTCGGCATGCGCTTCGATGACCGTGTCACCGGCAACCTCACCCAGTACGCGCAGAACGCGAAGAAGATCCATGTCGAGATCGATCCGTCCGAGATCAACAAGAATGTCCGCGTCGATGTTGCGCTCATTGGCGATCTGCGAGGCGTGCTTGAGACGCTGCAGCCCTTGTTGCCCAAGCGCACTGACAGCGGCTGGCTGCGAAAGATCAACGCGTCGAAAGGCACGGCGGCGGTACGAGACATCATCAACCTGCCGGACAATGGCCATCTCTACGCGGCGCATGTGATTCACGACATCTGGCGCGAGGCGCAGGCCGCAGGCCGCGAACAGGACACCATCATCGTGACTGACGTGGGCCAGCACCAGATGTGGGAGGCGCAGTATTTCAAGCATGAGGTGCCGCGCTCGCTTGTCACTTCGGGCGGCCTCGGTACTATGGGCTTCGCGCTTCCTGCGGCGATCGGCGCGAAGACCGCCTGCCCGCAAAAAGACGTCTGGGTCATCGCCGGCGACGGCGGATTCCAGATGACCGCAGCAGAGCTCTCAACCATCGTGCAGGAAAAGCTGGCCATCAACATCGCCATCATTAACAACGGCTTCCTCGGAATGGTGCGCCAATGGCAGGAGACGTTCTACGAGAAGAACTATTCGGCATCGCCGATCCTGTCGCCCGACTTCGTAAAACTGGCCGAGGCGCACGGCATCGAAGGCACCCATATCAATAAACGTAAAGACGTGACGCCGACTGTCACCAAGGCCCGCACCTCCGGCAAACCGTTCCTGATGAACTTCCAAGTGGAGAAGGAAGACGGCGTATACCCGATGATCGCGCCGGGCGCCGCGCTGCACGAGATGGTCCACCGGCCCGAGCGCGATCCGCTGCTTGAGACTGCGGAGGATGAATAGATGCTGCACACCTTCGTAGCCCTCGTCGAAGACAAGCCCGGCGTCCTCACCCGCGTCGCGTCGCTCTTTCGCCGGCTCAACATCAATATTGTCTCCCTCACCGTCGGTGAATCGGAGCGGCCGGACACCTCGCGCATGACAATCGTCTGCGATGCGCATGAGCATGCGGCGCATCGCATCCGCGCTTCACTCTATAAGCTCGAAACCACCGTCCACGTCGACGAAGTCGATCGCTCCGCTGCCGTGGTTCGCGAACTGTGCCTGATAAAGATCGCCGTCGGGCCCGACACGCCGAACGGGCCGCACTCACGCTCGCAGATCTTCGAGCTGGCGAATGTCTTTCGCGCCCGTGTCGTCGATCTCGCGCCGGAATCGATCATGCTCGAGATGACCGGCAGTTCCTCGAAGATCGAGGGGCTGGTGCAGGTCATCACCGAGTCCGGCTACACCATCCTTGAGGTCTCGCGCACCGGCCGTATGGCAATGCGTCGCGGCCATCACACCAGCCGCGTGCTATCCGCACTGGGCAGCAAGCCCAGCACAGATGGCAACGGCGCCGACTACAGCAGTAAGCTGGATCTTGACGAGATCCTCCCCAACCAGTTCGAAAACGTGCACGAGGAAGAGATCTAGCTCCCCACATCTCTTCTTCCAATCGCAACACCTAACCGCAGCGCCTCATCTCTCGACCGGCATGACGTACCGCTGACTCGCTGATTTGCTGACCGCTGACTCGCTTCCAAGGAGCAATCATGCCCAAGGTTTTTCACGATCAGGACGCCGACCTCTCCCTTATCCAGGCAAAGAAGGTCGCGGTGATTGGTTACGGTTCGCAGGGCCATGCCCACTCACTCAACCTGAAGGACTCCGGCGTCGACGTGCGCGTCGGCCTGCCCGCGACTAGTCGCTCGCGCGCGAAGGCGGAGAAGGTCGGCCTTACCGTGCTCAGCGTTGCCGACGCGGCAAAATGGGCGGACGTCGTCATGATTCTCGTTCCTGACCAGACGCAGGCCGCGGTCTATACCGAGCACATAGCGCAGCACCTGACCAAGGGCAAGCTGCTGCTCTTCGCGCACGGCTTCAACATCCACTTCGGCTTCATCAAGCCGCCGGCCGACGTTGACGTCGCGCTCGTTGCCCCCAAGGCGCCCGGCCATCGCGTGCGCGAGATCTTCATCGAAGGCGGCGGTGTACCCGGCCTCATTGCCGTCCAGCAGGACGCAACCGGCAATGCCCAGAAACTTTCGCTCTCCTATGCGCGCGCCATCGGCTGCACGCGCGCCGGCGTCTATGAAACCTCCTTCAAGGAAGAAACGGAAACTGATCTCTTCGGTGAGCAGGCTGTGCTCTGCGGCGGGACTTCCGCGCTGGTCAAGGCCGGCTTCGACACGCTGGTGGAGGCTGGCTATGCACCGGAGATGGCCTACTTCGAGTGCCTGCATGAGCTCAAGCTGATCGTCGACCTGATGTATCGTGGCGGCCTCAGCTACATGCGCTATTCCATCTCCGACACGGCCGAGTTCGGCGACTACACCGCCGGCCCGCGCATTGTGACCGATCAGACCCGCGCGGAGATGAAAAAGTTGCTGGCCGAGATCCAGGACGGCTCCTTTGCTCGGAAATTCATGGAGGAAAACCGTACCGGACGCCATCAATTCGAGAAATATCGCAGCGCCGAACGCTCCCACCCCATCGAAAGAGTCGGCAGCGAATTGCGGGCGGCGATGCCCTTCCTCGATCCGGTGACAGCGCCATCGCAGTCTCCCGCGAAGGAGGAAGCAACCACGGCTGTCTAGAGCATTTTGTTGTAGAACGACGAATACCGCCTGTTTTAGCCTTTCGGAAGGAAGGTCACAAGCGATCGCTCCGCCGCTCTCAGGCCCGGCGAAATGCTCTCATCCGCCGTTCGGCACCGGGAACTGGGCATTCAGCCCTGCGGTGGATACCGCAGGGCTGCCGGTCGGCTACCATAGGAGCCTCAAAGGAGTCCCCAGTGAGCGAGAGCCTCATCGACAATCCGGTTGCCACCTCCAGTGACCGCATCGCTGCGCTCACCGAGGCCCTGCGCAAAGTAACGCCTCTCGCCGGCATGACCGACGAAGAATATCTGTGGCTGGCGACCAACGGCACCGAGCGCTTTGCCGATGCCAACACCACTCTCTTCAAACAGGGTGAGCCGGCTACCCGCATGTCGATTCTGCTCAAGGGCGAAGTCCAGGTGCAGCGCGATCGCATCGGAGCCGCTCCTGTTCTGTTCATCGGACGCGCCGGGCAGATTACGGGCCTGCTTCCCTTCTCACGCATGCAGACCTATGGCGGCCATGGCCTCACCACAGCGCCCACATGGGCCGTGGAATATGACCGATCGCTTTTCCCTCGCATGCTGGCGGAGATCCCGTCCATGACGCAGCGCGTTGTCAGCATCCTGCTCGATCGTTCGCGGGAGGTTACGCGCATGGAGCAGCAGTCGGAGAAGCTCAATGCGCTGGGCAAACTTGCTGGCAATCTCGCCCATGAGCTCAACAATCCCGCCTCCGCCGCGCAACGCGCCGCCTCGGGGATGTTGCAGGAGCTGGAGACCTTCGGCCGCGAGCGCTTCCGGCTCGGCAGTCTTTGTTTCGAACGGGAACACGTCGAGGCATTGCGGGAATGGGACCAGCACATGCGCCGCAGCCTGGAAGGCAAGCCCGTGTTGACGCCTGCACAGGTTGCGATCCGTGAGGAAGCTTTGGCCCGCTGGCTGCAGGAACGCCAGATCCCGAATACCGGACAGATCGCTCCGGAATTTGCCGAGGCTGGCATTACGCCGGAACATCTCGCGGCGCTGCCGGAGTTTCTGACGCCGGAAAGCACCGCCCTGCTGTTGTCACAGCATGCCTCGACACTTCGCACCGAGCGCATGGCCGAGGCCATGCTCGATTCGACCGCCCGCATCTTCGATCTCATCCGCGCCATCAAGGACTACTCGTATATGGACCAGGCGCCGATCCAGGACGTGGATGTGCCGCAAAGTCTGGAAAACACACTGGCGATGTTGCAGTCGCGCCTGCAGCACGTTGTCGTGGAACGGAACTACGAGCCGAATCTTCCCATCATCTCTGCGTACGGCAGCGAGTTGAATCAGGTGTGGACCCTGCTGCTAGAAAATGCGCTGGATGCGATCAAGAACCGTGGCCGCATCATCCTCCGGGTCCGGCCCGCCTCCGAGATGATCCTCGTCGAAGTCGAAGACAACGGCCCCGGCATACCCAAGGACCTGCAGGGACGCATCTTCGAACCGTTTTTTACAACCAAAGCGCCGGGGCTGGGGCTCGGTCTCGGTCTCGACACCGCGCAGCGCATCGTCCGCATGCACCGCGGCTTTATCAGCGTCGCAAGCATGCCGGGCAGGACGTGCTTCCAGGTTGGCCTGCCATTGCAGCAGACCGGCGCTTACTGAGCTTGGCCAAGAGAAGGTCTCATGTCGAAGAAGCTCGAAGGAAAGATCGCACTTGTGACCGGTGGAACCAGCGGTATCGGTCTTGCTACCGCAAAACGGTTCGTAGCGGAAGGCGCAAAAGTTATCATCACGGGCCGCCGCAAGGAGGTGCTTGACGCCGCCGTCAGGGAAATAGGATCCGCCGCAACCGGTGTCCAGGCTGACGCCGGCAAGCTCGCCGACCTCGATAAGCTTTACGCCCAGATTAAGCAGCAGTACGGGCGCATCGATACTCTCTTCGCCAATGCGGGGGGCGGTGAGTTTGCCCCCATCGACAAGGTCACTGAAGAACACTTCGACAAGACCTTCGATACCAACGTAAAGGGGCTCTTCTTCACCGTGCAAAAGGCCCTTCCGCTCATGCCCGACGGCGGGACCATTGTGCTCAATGCCTCGATTGTTTCCATCAAAGGCATGCCTGCGTTCGGCGTCTATAGCGCCACGAAAGCCGCGGTGCGTTCCTTCGCCCGCACGTGGACAAATGAACTCAAGGACCGCCAGATTCGCGTCAATGTTGTAAGCCCCGGTCCTATCGACACACCTGGGGTCGACGGCCTCGTCCAGGATCAAGAGCAGGCGAAACAGCTGAAGGTCGGGCTTGCTTCGCAGGTTCCGCTCGGCCGTATGGGTCATCCCGACGAGATTGCGAAAGTAGTCGTCTTCCTGGCGTCGGATGATGCGAGCTATGTTGCCGGAATAGAGCTCTTTGTCGACGGTGGTATGGTGCAGGTTTAAGGTCCCTTATCTCTTCACGCCGCTCGGTTGTAAGCCGCGTCAGGAACTCAGCGACCAGCTGCCACTCACATGAACTGATGGCGTTTCTGGATCGGTGCGCCATCGCTCATCGACCGCGAGCGCTACTTGACGCCGCCCCGCCCTTCCCTTAGCCTCAGAAGTTATGAGCTTCCTCTCCGGCGGACGAATGCCTATGGCCATGCGCACCCTGGTTGGTGTGCAGTTTGCGCCTGGATTCTGAAGCCCGCTCCAGATGCGAACCAACCGGCCAGGGACAAGCTACCCTTCCTCTTCGATCTCGACCGACTGACAGCGCACTGGAGATTGCCTTGCGAACCGCCATCGATTCCCTCGCCTCGCCGGAGGTGACCCATGAAATTTGAGACGCTGCTGCTGAACTTCGATCCCGCTCCTGGCGACCGCTTCCGGCCGGCCAATACGCCGATCTACCAGACCGCAACGTTTCGGCAGGACTCCGCCACCTCCTTCGGCGACTTCGACTACACCCGCAGCGGCAATCCCACGCGCGCCGTGCTCGAAACTCAACTGGCGCTGCTTGAATCCGGAACACGCGCCTTCTGTTTCTCCACCGGGCTCGCCGCCATCACGGCGGTCACGCGGCTGCTCAAACCGGGCGAGCAGATTCTGGCATGCGACGACCTTTACGGCGGCACCTACCGCCTGTTCTCGCGCATCCTCGCCAACCGTGGCATCACGGTACAGTATGTCGACTTCACCGACGAAAGCGCGTTGAAAGCCGCATTCACGCCAGCGGTGAAGCTCGTCTATCTCGAGTCGCCGACCAATCCCCTGCTTCAGATCCTCGATCTGCAGAAGGTCGCAACGCTTGCGCATCAGCACGGAGCTCGAGTGTGTGTGGACAACAGCACCATGTCCCCGTATCTGCAACGGCCGCTCGAGCTGGATTGCGACATCGTCATTCACTCCGCAACAAAATTTCTCTGTGGTCACAGCGATGTGATGGCCGGCGCGGTCATCGTGAAAGACGCCGCGCTCGCAGACGATTTGTACCTGATCCAGAATGGCGAGGGTGGCGGTCTGGCTCCCTTCGATAGCTTCCTGGTCTTACGCGGTCTCAAGACCCTGGCGCTGCGGCAAAACCAGCAGCAGGCCAACGCGACCGCTATCGCGCATTATCTGCAGCAACATCCAAGTGTCACCGAGGTCTACTTCCCCGCCCTAGCGTCGCCGGAGGCAGCAGCCATTCACATGCGGCAAGCCAGCGGCCCGGGCTCAGTGCTGAGCTTTCGCACGGGTGATCCGGAGCTGTCGCGCCGCGTGGTCGAGGGCTGCAAGCTGCATACCATCACTGTCAGCTTTGGCGGGGTCAATTCCACCATCAGCCTGCCCAACTACATGTCGCATGCCAGCATTCCAGATCATCTACGCTCCCAGAAGCAGATTCCGCGCGATCTGGTGAGAATTTCCGTTGGGATCGAAGCCGTCGATGACCTTACGGCAGACCTGGATCAGGCCTTCGCCGGCGGTTAAACGCTTCGGCCGGCTTCGGTCAGAACCGGCGGGACACCTTTTTGGGAAGAAATAATCCGCTGGTGTGTGTCGTTTTCGCTGCCTCTCGTTCGACTAGTCATTAGAGCGCCGATTTGGATCTTCCAACCGTCGCTCCCGATAACTCAGGACGAGGGATATTCATGGCGGCACCTCTCGCAGCCAGCCAGCACACAACTCTATCGAGAAGCAGTGCTCGTATCACGAAGCTGCCGGAAGGCGCGCTTCATGTGCGCGGGCAAATCGCCGGTCCCGTCGCGATACCAGCGCAGATGCGCCTGGTCGAAGGCCGTGCAATAGAGGGCGGCCACGAGACTGCAACGTGCGGCATCGCCGCGGTAGGCCTTTCTCTTCGCCAGTTCTTTACCCAGCGCAGGCACCCAGCGGCTCAGGGCGCACAAAAAACGGCCACGCAGGTTGGGCTCCTCAAACATCAGCCCCAGCATCTCCTTCGGCTGACGGGTGTCGTGCATCTCCTCACGCATCACGGAGAGGATTGCATCCTCCAGGGCTGCCAACGGCTTACGGCTCTTTGGCGCCTCTTCAAACCGCTGCGCCACCCGCTGACCGAAATGTTCGACGCTGAAGGAAAGCAGCTCTTCCTTGGTG
Organism: Acidobacteriaceae bacterium; assembly: GCA_035938355.1. GTDB lineage: Bacteria > Acidobacteriota > Terriglobia > Terriglobales > Acidobacteriaceae > KBS-83. The sequence continues at coordinate 2,172 of DASZGZ010000235.1, read as the reverse complement.
CGGAAGTAGCGGAAAAATGTGCGGCGGGAGACCCCCGCGTTGCGGCTGATGGCCTCCACCGTAGCCTTGTCAAAGCCTACCGTGGCAAACAGATCCCACGCCGCCCGTTCGATCTCGCGGAGTACGAACTCATGTTTCCGTTCGCGAAGCGACCCCGAATCCTGGGATTTCGTCCCCTGTTCGCCGCCAGACGTAAGAATCGTTTTGTGCACTGCATGCAGATTATGGCACAGAGTGCCGTCTTATGAAAAAATGTGTTTCGGTGAGTCGCCGCCCCCGGCGCCCTCATCTACTGCGCTAGCAATCCCTATATCCGCCGGTGCCACGGGCGCCCTGGCATTACAAATTCTGAGTTGCGCGTCTCGAACGTTATTTGGGAAGGCTCCATGATTTCTGCAGCGAATACGACAACCCGCTCCACTCCTGTGCGCACCGAGAGCCTCCATTCCCCGGCGCCCGGACACTGCGCCGGCATGCTCTCCGCAGCAATCCTTCTCCTGCTGGCCGGTTTGGCACTCGTGGCGGGCTGCAGCAAGCCTGCCAAGGGCGGCGGACCTGGCCAGTACCCGCCCCCGGATGTGACCACAACCACCGTGGAGCAGAAGGACGTGCCTGTCTTTGGCGACTGGGTGGCCAATCTGGATGGGTACACCAACGCGCAGATCCAGCCTCAGGTCACCGGCTACCTCATCCGCCAGAACTATAAAGAAGGCTCTCAGGTGCGCAAGGGCGAGGTCATGTACGAGATTGACCCGCGCCCCTTCCAGGCAGCGCTCGACCAGGCCGTTGGACAGTTGGCCCAGGCGAAGGCGCAACTGCAATTGGCCCAGATCAACGTGAAGCGCGATAGCCCGCTCGCCGAGGCACGCGCTATTGCGCGCTCGCAGTTGGACAACGATCTGCAAACGCAGGCTGCGGACGAGGCCACCGTCAAGGCGCAGCAAGCCGCGGTCGAAACCGCCCAGCTGAATCTCGGCTGGACGAAGGTGCGCTCACTGCTGGACGGCATCGCTGGCATCGCAACCACCCAGGTCGGCAGCCTCGTAAACCAGTCCACCGTGCTCACGACCGTCTCGCAGGTGCAGCCGATCAAGGTCTACTTCGCCATCAGCGAACAGGAATATCTCGCACTGTCAGAGAAGGCGCGGGAGGGCGGAGCAGCCGACCTGTTACACAGCGCCAGCCGCGTGCCCATCGAACTCACGCTCTCGAACGGCAGCGTATATCCCAGCAAGGGACGTATCGTCTTCGTCGATCGCCAGGTAAGTTCCTCCACCGGCACCATCCGGGTGGCCGCCGCGTTTTCAAACCCACAGAGCCTGTTGCGTCCCGGTCAGTACGGCAAGGTTCGCGCGCAGACGGAGCTGCAGCGCGGCGCGCTGCTGGTGCCGCAGCGTGCGGTCACAGAGTTACAAGGCTCCTACCAGGTTGCCGTGGTAAACGCCGATAACAAGGTGCACATCCAGCCGGTCCAGGTGGGACCGCAGATTGGCACTAACTGGGTCATCACCAGTGGTCTTAAGCCAGGCGAACAGGTGGTCATCGAAGGCACCGGCAAGCTGGTCGATGGCATCCCGGTTCATCCTCATCCCGAGGCGCCTGAACAGGCCCAGGCGGAGACCAGTCCCGGTCAGCACGGCACTGGTCAGGACACCAGCAGCAAACCGAGCGCCAGCAGCGAGGGCAAATAGACCATGTCCAAGTTCTTTATCAACCGGCCCATTGTGGCCATGGTGATATCGATCATCATGGTCATCGTCGGCGTGGTGGCGATGCTCAGCCTGCCGACCTCACAGTTCCCCAATATCGTGCCTCCCGAGGTGCTGGTACAGGCCACCTATCCCGGTGCCGATGCCACGACCCTCGAACAATCCGTCGCGACGCCTATCGAGCAGCAGGTCACCGGCGTGGATCACATGAACTACATGTACTCCACGAACGCCAACAACGGGCAGACACAGCTCACCGTTGATTTCGCGATTGGGACCAATCCGGACATCGACCAGGTGCTGACTCAGTTGCGCGTAAGCCAGGCGACCCCGCAGCTTCCCGCGCAGGTCAACACAGCCGGCGTGCAGGTGCTGAAGTCGCTCTCCTCGCCCTTGATGCTGGTCGCGCTGTCCTCGCCGAACGGCACGTATGACAGCACATTTCTGAATAACTATGCCTACA
>DASZGZ010000234.1:0-3015 GCA_035938355.1 Acidobacteriaceae bacterium | reverse complement strand
GGCCATGCAGCCCATCTGGCACGCAGAGCGGATCATCGACTTTGCCTATCAAAAAAATCAGTCGCCCAAGAACCGTGCCAAGTACATAGACCAAGCACACATGAAGCTGGTGGCAGGTGCCACAGGATTCTCTCCGCTGCGAGACGATCTCGAAATGCCGATGAAGATGCTGATGGGCATGGCGGGCCTGGTGCTGCTGATGGCCTGCGCCAACGTTGCGAGCCTGCTGCTGGTGCGTGCCGCCGGTCGGGTACGTGAGATGTCGGTGCGGTATGCGCTTGGGGCAAGGCGGCAGCGGGTCGTACAACAGCTGCTGGTCGAGGGGCTGTTGCTTGGAGTCGTGGGCGGCGGCTTTGGCCTGTTGCTGGCTCAACCAGTGGCGGAGTTATTGATCCATCGCATCCAGGGGCTAAATCCGGGTGACGAGCCCTACTCCTCACAAATTGATCTGCGGCTGCTCCTCGTCACGCTCGCCATAACGATCGTCACCAGCATCCTCTTCAGTCTGGTGCCTGCCCTTCAGTTCTGGCGGCCGAATCTCATGCCCGCGCTCAAGCAGCAAACGGTCACGAGCTCCGGGGGCGCACTGCTGCTGCGGCGGCTCTCAGTGGGAGTGCAGATCGCGCTCAGCGTGCTGCTGCTTGCGGCCGCGGGACTCTTTTTGCGCACAGTGAACAACATGCGCGCGGAGGACCTCGGCTTCCGGCCGGACCACTTGGTCGAGTTCACGGTCGATCCGCGGCTGGCGGGCTACGCTGGAGACCAGGTGACTGCGCTTGATCAGCGCGTCCTTGCGGCGATGCTTGCTCTTCCCGGCGTCAAGTCGGCGAGCGCGAGCGACGATCCGGAGATGGCCGGTAACGATGAGGTGACCACGCTGGATGTTCCCGGCTACAAGGGAACCAAAAATGATGACTTGAATGTGGAGTGGTCCTCCGTGATGCCGGGTTATCTCGAAACTATCGGCGCGCGCCTCGTCGCCGGTCGCGATATCACCGACGACGATCACCACGGCACAGAGCAGGTAGCGGTGATCAGCAACAGCGCAGCGGTACGGTACTTCAGCAGTGCTCAGAATGCCTTAGGCCGCACGCTCAGGAGCGGGAAGGAATCGCGCACCATCGTCGGCGTCTTCTCCGAAATCCGCCACGTCGATCTGCGGCAGCCCATTCGTGCGCGGGTCCTCCATCCCTACCTGCAAGACGATCCAAATCGGCTCACCTTTGTGCTTCGTACTTCCGCTGCACCCGAGCCGATGATGCAGACTGTCCGTGCTGCGATGCAGCAACTGGATTCCAAGCTGGCAATCGATCCGGTCATCACAATGGACCTGCAGCTGGACGCGAGCATGATGCAGGAGCGCACGCTGGCACTTTTGGCGACAGCATTCGGCGTGCTGGCAGCGCTCATGTCCGCCGTGGGCCTTTACGGTGTGCTGGCCTTTGACACGATGCAGCGCACGCGGGAGATCGGGGTGCGGATGGCGCTGGGTGCAAGCCGTCCGGCGGTGGCGCGCCTGCTGCTTACCGAAACCCTGCGGCTGGCCGGCATCAGCATTGTGGTTTCTCTGCCACTGGCATGGGGCTTCGCGCGGCTGGCCAAGTCGCTGCTGTTCGGTGTCTCAAGCGGCGATCCGCTGACATTTGCCACGATTGCAACGCTCGTCGCGTTAGTGGCACTAGCGGCCTCGGCCATTCCGACCTGGCGCGCGGCCTCGATCGAGCCCATGAGGGCGTTGCGATACGAGTAACTGAATCGATAGTGCTGGGCGAGGGGCCCAAAATACCTGATCCCGGATTTCTGCATCTACGCTCCAGACCGCCTTTCCCCTGAAGGCAGCGGTCCGGAGAGCTCATGAAGATTGTCGGCGTACTGCTCATCATTCTCGGCGTGGCCGCGCTGATCTACGGCGGATTCAGCTATACCACCACGAAAAAGGCGGTGGATATGGGGCCGATCCAGATCAACAGGAAGGAAAACCACTCGGTCCCGCTGCCGCCGGTGCTCGGTGTCGTCGCGATCCTGGGTGGCGGAGCGTTGCTCTACTTCGGAGCAAAGAAGCCGTAGAACTAATGGCGATTTGCGCACAGCCGAGAGCCAACGCTGTGCATTCGCTATAAAGTGTGAGGCATGGAGGCAAGACCAGCACCGCCATCACGGCAGCGCGGAGGTTTCCTGGCGAGCGAGCCTCTATTGCTCGTCGGGCTGGTCATTCTCACGCTCTATTTCGCCCGGGACCTCCTGGCGCCGATGGCCTTCGCGCTGATACTCAACTTCCTGCTCGCGCCGGCGGTGGCGCTGCTGGAGCGCTGGCGCCTCAGCCGCTCGGTTTCCGTCGTTCTGGTCATCCTGATCTTCTTCTCCGGACTCGGGGTAACGGGATGGGTGGTGGCGCGGCAGCTGGTGCACGTCGCGGAGCTGCTGCCGGATTACCGCGACAATATCCAGACCAAGCTCGACAGCCTGCACACGCCTATCGGCGGGGCGGCGGGCAGAGCCATCAGCTCGCTCGAGGAGATGACCGAGCAGCTCTCCTCTCACACCGACGCAACCATCGCTCCTGTTGAACCCGAAACAACACCGATCCTGCCTTCGGTCCGGCGTCGCCGGTACCGGCAGCCTGCGCCATCAACGAGCTCCTCAGCGGGACTACCCGACAAGAATGCGACCACGCAGCAGCCGACGCCTGTCCAGGTGGTGGAACCGCCAGTTTCCGTAGGCCGCTACCTGCAGGAGATGTTCTCGCCCATCCTCCGTCCTCTGGCAGCGTGCGGCATCGTCATGGTCTTCACCGTGTACATGCTGATGTACCGGGAAGACCTGCGCAACCGCCTGCTGCTGCTGGCCGGGATGGGGCGGCTGAGCGTAATGACACGGGCCTTGCGTGACGCCGCCGAGCGTATCAGCACCTATCTCGCCTGGCAGTTCGTGACCAATGCCCTGTTTGGCCTGCTCTTCGGATTAGGACTCTCCATCATCGGAGTGCCGGACGCGACGCTGTGGGGAGCGCTGGCC
>DASZGZ010000233.1:0-16162 GCA_035938355.1 Acidobacteriaceae bacterium | reverse complement strand
CTACCGAAGTTGGCGACACGGATGAGCGCTTCCACCTCTCCTTGCGCCACCGAAATTCGGATCCTGCTACCAACCCTCGAGTATTTGACCGCGTTATCGAGCAGCTGTAAGACAGCGAGGCGAATCAACTCTGCATCGGCTTCCACGAGGATCATCGGCAAGGCTGCGATCACGTCGATGCGATCGCGGATACTCTGCTCCTGAGACTGCACCAGGCCTTCCAACAACTCCACGGCGGAAAATTTCGACCGGCGCAGCCGCACTTGCTTCGCCTCAAGGGCGGCCGTCTGTAGGAGGCGCGTGGCCAGCTTACTCAGCATGTTCACTTCCTCGTCGATGATTGTGACGAGTTCTGTCTGCGTCTCCGTCATCTGCCCGAGGGCGAGGAGGCCGGAGCTCGCCGTCTGGATTCCTGTGAGCGGTGTCTTGAAGGCGTGCGCCAGGGCGTCCAGGACCGCCGTTCGCAACTGCTCCACGTTCCGACTCGCTTCAGCTCTACTCTCGTTCTCGAGGGAACGCGCGCGCTCGAACGCAATGGCGGCAAGAGAAGCCACCGCGTCTGCCAGCGACGGGTCGATGTCCCAGCCACGGAGAACCATAGCCCCAATCGCCGTGGTGCCCAGGCGGAGGACGCGTCTTGAAGTGCCGAGGTCTGCGTCGTCGCTGTCTCTGCCCTCGCAATAGGTCTGCTCGGCCGAATATTCCGACGGTAGAGTCTCCTGGCCGTTGGAACCGTTCGCTTGATCGTAGATCACCCAGAAATCAACCGACTCCACTCCCACCATCTCGCGAATCAGCACAGCAAGTTGACCAGCGACAGAGCTCCGCCGGTCGAGCAGCAGGATCGCACGGCTGAGCTCATAAAGCTTTGCTGTTCTCTGACGCTGGAGGTCGGCTTCGGCCGCGTTGATTCGCGCCTTCGATGAAAGTGCGCCAACCAGCAGCGCCGTGGATTCGAACGTGAGGAGAGAGGTCCAGTTTTCAGGATCAGTCACCGTGAGCTTGAAGATGGGCGGAATAAAGAGGTAGTTGAGGCAAAAGACGGCAACAACAGAGGCAATCGTGGCAGGAATGCGACCCCAGCGCAGGGCAATGAGGACGATGAGCAGCAGTTCGAGCGATCCCGCGGTGGATAGGTTGAAATGCATCCAGAAGGCTATGCCGGCGGCGCCCGCGACAAGAGCCGCGCTGAAGAGCGCAACAAATATCCGGATAGTCTTACGCCCGAACCTAAGCCGGGGAAGATATCGATACAGGTTGTTGATCTTGCGCTGCATCACTCTTTTCATAGTAATCAGAATCTTGGGCAACACCGCATAGTGGGCAAGCTATCTACCCTCCATTGATATGGAGCACGCCTCCTTGGGCGAAAGAGAGCGGCTGTATCTCTTCAAGAAGGCGCCTCACTAGAAACGGGGCGTCTCGGTTCCGGACAGTTAGCAGCGTTATAAGGAATTGATGAGGAAACTGTAGCTATCTGCCAGATGCCTCCCTTATGACTTTCGATTTCTACTTCCCTCAGCGCAGTAGCGAACACCGCGCGCCGAGGCAAGACCAATGAACTTCCGGAAGATTGCCCTCCCCAATGCAGCTCGTCACTATCCCCATCAAATGAGTGCTTTACTCCGCGCTAGATTGACGCGCAGGGTGGGCCCGGCAATAGCACTCTCGTGGGCGATTGTGTTCACGACTTGTTCGCATGCTCAGTCCACCTTCGGTAGCGTTCGCGGTACGGTGCAGGACGAAACGGGAGCCTCCATTCCCGGAGCGCTTGTCACTGTGCACTCCACTGACGAAAACGTCGATCGCACGGCGAAGTCCGACGATTCTGGTGAATTTGTCGTCGAGAACTTGAAGCCAGGACACTACAGCGTCGTCGTGCACGATGAAGGATTTACGGATACCACGATTGCGTCTGTGGCGCTCGAGGCGCGGCAGCAGCTTCGCATTCCCGTCAAGCTCTCAGTGCAGTCCAATGCGACAACGGTTCAGGTCATGGCTGGTCCGGACCAGATCAACACCGAGAATGCAACTCTAAGTGATTCGAAAGACAACCAGCAGATCACGCAGTTGCCGTTGAACAATCGCGCAACCACGACGAGTCCACTGGGAGCTCTCGCTCTGTCACCGAACGTGCAGCAGGACAGTGCCGGCAATATCGCCCTCGGTGGGGCGAGCAGCTCTATGGTGAATTTCTCCGTCGACGGCATCTCCACCGCCAATGTTCGTCAGAATGGAGCGCTTCAGGACGCCTATCCATCTCAGGAAGGCATCTCTGCAGTGAAAGTTACCTCCTTCAATAACACCGCTGAATTCTCACAGGTTGGCGACGTCACGTTTACGACCAAGGGCGGAACCAATCACTATCACGGCAGTTTGTTTGAATATCTGCAGAACGACGCCTTCGACGCGAATCCTTACGGCTTCAATGGGAAGGCCCCGAAGCGATTCAATACCTTCGGCGGATCCCTCGGCGGCCCAGTAAGCATCCCGCATCTCTTCAGCGGCCACAACAAGACGTTCTTCTTCGCCGACTATGAAGGGAATCGGCGCACGACCGCAGTTGCTCAACAGTTCCTGGTGCCGACCCAGGAAGAACGGAACGGCGACCTGCGCGGCCTCGGCGTAAATACGCAAATTCCCGCGAACGCCATCAGCCCAACCGCCAAGGCTCTCCTGGCGTACTATCCACTACCGAATGTCACCGGCCAGTCAAACTTCAACTATGAAAACTTCCAGTCGACGCCTTCACGCACAGATGGCGCCGACGTTCGGATTGATCAGACGTTCAATGACACGCAGTCAGCGTATGCGCGCTTCAGCCGTAAAAACATCACGTCGGACTATGCCAATCCGTTGTTGCCGAATGATGTGGACAGCGTCCACAACCGAAGCCTGCTCATCTCGCACACCTATGCGGTCACACCGAAGCTGCTGAATGAGTTTCGCTTCGGCTTTACGAATGCCCTCACCAGCGTGGACTTCCCTATCTCCGGCGCGGCTGCTTTGAAGCAGCTCGACCTTACCGGCGTTGATATCAGCCAGCACCCCACCACAAATGCCTTCCCCACATTCAACTTCAGCGCTGGCACTGGCTTCACTCCGATTGGTCGGGACAAGACAGGCGTCACCCAGTCCAAGACGCTGCAGTTCACAGACAATGTGACCTTCTCCATAGGCAAGCACACGCTCAAGGCTGGCACCGACATCCGGCGGGTGCGTTACTTCGACGTCGAGCTCTTCCTCCCCTCCGATGACTTCGGCCAGTTCACCTTCCAGCCAAACTTCACGGGAAATGCCTTCGGAGACTTTCTTCAGGGCACGCCGACCACGCTCTTCTTTGCAGTGTCGAGTCCGGATGTGGGGGGAACGGCCTGGCAGTACAGCTTCTTTGCTCAGGACGAGTACCAGTTTTCCAGCAGGCTGACCTTGAGCTACGGGTTGCGCTGGCAGATTCTGCCGAGCTTTCACGAAGACGATGGCAACCTCGCAAACTTTGACCAGAAGAACAATGCTATCGTGGTTCCGGACGAGCTGTCCGCAGCTCTCAGCCGTTTGAATCTGCAGCAGTCCAACCTGGCCTTCCAGCAGTCCTTCAATGCGTGCAATCTGAATCAGACTCAGTTGCCTTGTACACGCTACCTCACCGCGAGTCAGGATCATCTGCCGCAAGGTCTTCGCAACACCTATTTTGGCAACTGGCAGCCGCGCGTCTCCTTCGCGTACCGTCCCTTCAATGACACCAAGACCGTAGTGCGCGGCGGCTTTGGTCTCTTCACGATGACGAATCTGGGGCCGCTCTCCTTCAACAACAGCGGCAACCCAACGTCCAACCTGCACACCTATACGAACAGCAGCGTGACCGATGCAACCGGGACCCATCCGTTGATTCAGTTTCCGAACACGGCTCCGCCAACCGTCGGTGTGCAATATGGAGGCGGGGGCCTGGATCAGGGCGTCGATCCTAACTACAGAGATCCTCAGTCCGCGCAATGGAACCTGACTGTGGAGCGTCAACTTCAAGCCGATACGACACTGCGCGTCAGCTACGTTGGCATGCACACCGATCGACTGAACATAACGGAGGATTTGAACCAGATCCCAGCCAGCACGACTCCATACAGCACTACCGCCGCTAGCCCGTACGTCGATCCTCGAGCTCCTTACACAAACTGGTTTTCGCTTTACAGCACCTTCAACGCAGGCACTCAAAACTATCAGGCGCTCGAAGTGGATGCGACACACCGGTTGAGCCACGGTCTCTATTTCGAGGGCAACTATACGCTGGCGAAAAACCTGGCGAACAATCAGGGAGATGCGCCTAGCGCATTCGCAGGCGAAGTCAACTACGGCGTCCCAGTTGCAGACCGGTTCAACCTTCGCAACAACTACGGAAATGTAGAGGGGACACGGCACGACCGTTTCCTGCTGACGAGTATTTATCAACTGCCCCTGGGACGCGGTCGCCAGTTCCTGAACGACAATCGTGTGATGGATCTGGTAATCGGCGGTTGGGACCTCACAAACATCACTTTGTTGGAGACTGGCCCCTGGCTCACGCCAAGTATCAGCGGCTCGTTCGACCAGTCGAATACGAATGTCGTGAACCGGGGCGCGACGCTACGGCCGGATGAGATCTCGAAAGCATACGGCGCCGGTCGAGGGCACGGACAGTACTTCAACCTGGCAGCATTTGCTCCCACGCCTGCCGGCGCCGGCCGCTTCGGGAATGCAGGGGTAGGCATTCTTCAAGGACCGGGTACCGCTACGGTCTCGCTTGGACTCGCAAAGAACTTCGCGATCACCGAGCAGGCGAAGTTGCGCTTCGAGTCCACCTTCACCAACGTCCTGAACCACACAAATTTCGCGCCACCTGCGACGCAGATCGACAATGCCTCAACCTTCGGAGTTTTGAGTGCGCCACAGACAGCGGAGAATGCCGGAAATCGCACCGGGCAAGTGGCACTTCGCCTGGAGTTCTAGATTCGGGATCATCAGCAGTGCCCTTCAAGGATCACTGCACGGTCTGCCTCTTTGACGAAAGGCCCGGGACACATCATCACTTGCCTATACAAAAACTCGAGAAGATCCGGTTCAAAATATCGTCCGCCGTTGTAGCTCCAGTGAGCTGATCGAGCTGCTGCAACGCCGCGTATAGGTCCAGCAGCAGCATCTCGTGCGGCACCTGTCCGGCCAGCGCAACCCGCGCGCGCCCCAGCGCCTCCGTACATCCCGCAAGCGCCTCGTAGTGCCGCAGGCTGGTCAGCATGCCGCCCTCTGCATCATTCGCAGAACCTCGCACCCGCTCCAGCAGTCGCGCGCGCAGCGCCGCCACACCCTCGCCGGTCAGCGCGGAAACCTCCGCCACCTCACTCAAGATGCCATTCACATCACCCGGACGCGCGAGATCGATTTTGTTCAGCACAACGATTGGCGACCGTCCCTCGAGCGACTCGAGCAGTCGCACATCCGCCTCGGGCAGCCGCGCTATGCCGTCGGTGTCTACCGTTGCCGTCGCATCCAACAGCAGCAGCACCAGGTCCGCATCTGCCATCGCGCTTTCGGTGCGCGCAATGCCATGCGACTCCGCTTCATCCTCGGTCTCGCGCAGTCCCGCCGTGTCCACCAGCTCCACCGGGATTCCGCCCAGAGAGATGCGCTCCGTCACCAGGTCACGCGTCGTGCCTGGTGTGGCCGTCACAATCGCACGCTCGCGCTCCACCAGCCGGTTGAACAGCGATGACTTGCCCGCGTTCGGCTGGCCCACGATCGCCATCGTCAGGCCGTTGTGCACCAGCCGGCCCTCGCGAAAGCTCGCCGCAATCGGCGCGAGCGCCGCATCCAGCGCATCCAGCCGCCGCAGAATCTCCGCATCCGGCGTCACGTCGATGTCGTCTTCTGCAAAGTCGATGCCCGCCTCGAGCAGCGTCACCAGCGCGACCAGCTGCTCCTTCACGGGAGCCACTCGCCGGCTCAGCGCACCCCCTAACTGCTCCGCGGCTATGCGCGCCTGGTAAAGCGTCTCCGCCGCAATCAGGTCGCGCACCGCCTCCGCCTGCGTCAGGTCGATGCGCCCATGCAGAAAGGCGCGTTCGGTAAACTCCCCGGGCCGCGCCAGCCGCGCGCCAGCTTCGAGCGCCCGCCGCACCAGCAGGTCCAGGATCACCGGCGATCCATGCGCCGCAATCTCCAGCACATCCTCGCCCGTGTACGAATTCGGCGCGGCAAAGTAAGTCACCACGCCCTCATCCAGCCGCGCTCCGCTGTCCCCTACTCTGGAATCAAGGATCGCGCAGTAGCGGGCGCGACCCGGCAGCAGGGCGGATCGTAACTCGAGATGTGGCAATAGCAGCCGCTGCGCGTCCGGCCCGGAGAGCCGCACAATGCCGATACCACCCCGACCGGGTGGCGTGGCAATGGCAACGATGGTATCTTCCGTGACGTTCGCGGTGGCAGTGCTCCCGGTCATGTGCTCACAATCCGATCGGATGCGGGGCGCCTCAGCGGTATGTCGGGATCGAGCTTAGTCTGCCTGCAGTCAGCGTCCCGCAGTTAGCGCCGCGGACCACGCGGGCCACGTCGGTCGCCGCCGCGCCCACCACGCCGGTCATCCCCACGCCCCGGACCTCGCCCGCCGCCGCGCGAATCCCGCCCGCCGCGGCCACGCTGGAACGATGGCGCTGCCGCCACCGGCGGCACGTGCTTGTCGCCCTTGCGATAGACCACGACGAAGCGCCGTAGCCCCTCGCCGCTCGACTCCGTCTCCAGATCGTCGAACTGGCGGAAGGCCAAGTGCAGCATGCGCCGCTCGCGCGAGCTCATCGGTTGAAAGCTATAGGGAGCGCCGCTACGCCGCACGCGCTCCGCTGCCGCATCGGCCGCCATCTTCATCTCCCGCGCGCGCATCGCCTTGAAGTTGCCGCTGTCGAAGGAGATACGGTCATGCTCCTCCGGCTCCAGCCGCACCATCTTGGCCGCAACATGTTCCAGCGCCCGCAGCAACTCGCCATTGCGCTGGGTCACCAGGGCCGCGTCCGGCCCGGCAATCTCCACGTAGATCTCGCGTGCTTCGAGGCCATCCGGATCGGCGGCTCCCTCGCCCGCTGTGATGCGGTACTTCAGCCGTAGTCCGCCGGTGGTGGTCAGCAGCTTCAGGAAATCGGAAATTGTGGTGGCCGCAGCGCGGTAATCTTCGATCGGCATAGCTCTCTATCCTATATCCATCGCCTGCTTATGACGCCGCCGTTTATGCAGTGCGCCGCCCGCTGCGCGGCAATCGCTTGGCCGCCCGCTTGGCCGCGATCTCCCGCATCTGCTTGCCCATTCCGGTCCGGTTCATGATGACCTGCACCACGGTAGTGATCAGGTTGCCGGCCGCCCAGTAAAGTGCCACGCCCGATCCGATATTCAACATGATGAAGCCGAACATCAGCGGCATCATGAACGCCATCATCTTCTGCTGCGCCGGATCCACGCCCGGTGAGGGCGAAAGATACGAGGTGGTGAACATAGTGAGAATGACGAAGATCGGCAGGATGTGCAGCGCATCCGGCGCGGCCAGGTCATGCAGCCAGAACCAGTGCGCATGTCTGAGTTCGATCACGTTCATCAGCATCTCGTAGAAGCCGTACAGCAGCGGATACTGGATCAGCATGGGCAGGCAGCCGCCGAACATGTTCACGCCTTCGCGCCGCTGCAGGTCCATGATCTCCTTGTTCATGTCCTGGCGGCGCGGATCGGTGGCCTTGTACTTCTTGTACTTTTCCTTGATCTGCTGCATCTCCGGCTGAATGCGTTGCATCTTCAGCGCGGACTTCATCATCGTGATGCGCGTCGGCAGCATCAACAGGTTGATCACCAGGGTCAGGATCAGGATCGACCAGCCCCAGTTCGCCACGATGTGGTCGTGGGTAAAGCGCAGCGCCACAAAAAGTGGCTTCGCGATCCAGCCGAACCAGCCGAAGTTCAGGATCGGCTCAAGGTTCGGCCCGGTCGCCGTTCCGTTGGCCGACATCGCCTTCACACTGCTAAGCACGGAGATCACCTTCGGGCCTGCGAAGACGCTCAGCGACGCCGGCGCGCTCATCGACCCGACCGCAGCACCCAGCAGCGGCACGGATTCCGTCGCTCCCTTGGGCTGCTTCGGATCCTTCGGGATGCTCCACGCGTTGTTCAGCGAGACCACCGAGGCCTGTTCCGGCTGGTCCGGCAGGAAGATCGCGCCAAAATACAGATCGCTGATACCGGCGTAGTCAAACGGGCCGTTCAGTGTCGCGCCGCCGCTCACTTTCTTCGGATCGGTCTTCGCGAACTTGCCGTTCTGCGAGATATCGAGCTGCGCCTTGGAATAGGAAGCGAGTGTGTTTTGATCGCCGATGCCCGCCGGCCAAGCAATCAGCGTGGGCAGAGGGCTTCCGTTATTTGTCACCGATGCGGTGATGTGAATGACATAACTCGCGTCGAAGCGGAAGGTCTTCTTCACCACCAGGCCGCCGCTCGCGTAATCGAAGCTCAACTCGCCTGGGGCGGTGAGGTTTCCTGTCGCCGAAGGTACATAGAGCGCCGTGGCGAGCCGCTGCCGCATCCCCGAGTCATAGCTGTAAAGCGATAGCGGATACCCGTACTTCGCTGCCGTCTCCGGGTTCACCAGGTCCAGCGGCTTGCCGTTATCGTCTTCATACCGCTTCAGCACCCAGCTGTTCACCTGGGCGCCGCGGTTGGTGAAGACGATGCGGTAGTTCTCGTTTTCGACCGTGGTCGTCTGCTCGGCGGCTGCGGCAACGGAAGCCCCTGCCGCCGCGCCAACCTTCGCGCCGGAGTCATCGGGATGGGTGCCTGTGTCAGCCGCTAGGGGCGCCGGAGTCGCAGCCGCACTCTGTTGCTGCTTCTGTTCCGCCGGCTGCGGTTCGGGTTTCTTTGGCCGGAAGTACTGCAGCGCCAGCAGCATCACCAGGAATACCAGCGCGAAGATCAGGAACGAGCGGGAGTCCTGCTGCTTGCCGCCACCGCCCTGTTGATTGGGATTGCGTATCTCTGCCAAGGAAACTCTCTCTGCTCGCTCTTTCTCTTATGGATCGGAAAAATCGGTTGAGGGCGCGCTAAAAGGGAATCAGCCAGCTCAGGCCTTCCCGCCAGAGGCGCCGCCTCTCACTTCATGGTAAATGCATCAGGTCACAGGGTCCTGGTTCTCACAGGGTCTTGGTTGCCTCGATGGCTCCGCGCGTGCCCAGCTCGATCTTCCGCCTCCGCGCCGTCGTAGCCGGTACCCGGCACCGGATCAAATCCGCCCCGGCATAACGGCTGGCACCGCAGCACCCGCAGTACGGCCAGCCAGCTGCCGCGCACCGGACCATGGGTCGCAACCGCCAGCGCTGCGTACTCCGAGCACGTGGGCTGGAAGCGGCACGCGCCGGTCATTCCAACCGCGGCATGGAGCACCGGCGACACGCCGCGCTTATAAAGCCACAATATCCCTCGCGTCATGCCTTACGCTCCGGCACGCTGCGCGTCTGGCTCTCTTCAATCTTTACGAAGATGCGCCGCACTTCGTTCCGCAGTGCAGGCCACTCCGCGGCCAGCACACTGCGCTTCGGGTGCAGCACCACGTCCACGGCGGCATGCAGCGCGTCCAGATTGCCCACAATCGCCGTCCGCATCCGCCGCTTGATGCGGTTACGCTCCACTGCCTTGCCCAGGACCTTGCCCGTGGTTATTCCCACGCGCGGCCCGTCGCCTGTGCTCTCCGCGGATTGCGGCGCAACAAAATAGGTCAACAATGTCGAGAACTGCTTCCGGCTCGCCTGGTACACGCGCTGGTAGTCAGCATGCTTGTGCAGGCGCCAGTCGCGCGTGTGCGATCTGCCCGCATCGTCAGTCATGCCGCGGCCATCGGGCGCGATGGCTGAATTCGCAGGTAGCGGTTTCGCTGACAACGGAGCGGCAGTGGAAAGAGGCACTGCGGTAGGGGTCTTGCCTGGCTCGCGTCCTGCCGGCACGAAGCCAGAGGACGCGATAGAGCTTCGGTTAGTCGCGGAAGCCCGGCGACACGGAGACACGGTGCCGACCCTTGGCACGACGGCGAGACAGCACAGCCGCGCCCGCCTTGGTCTTCATACGGGAACGGAAGCCGTGCGTCTTCGAGCGGTGACGGCGGTTGGGTTGGAAGGTACGCTTGGGCATCGAACTGTCCTGATAAGGGAATCACTGCCTTGCGGGCAAGTACTGAGTATAGCTGATTCTGTGCAAATCAGGCAAAACCGGCTACACCTTAAGCGGTGACTCCACCGCTGTGGTCCCTTCGACGATCGTTCGCTCAACACGCACACAGCGTCGCCCCGCCTCCACACCATTGAGCCTTCGCCCTCGCGAATCTTCATCTTCGCTTCAGCCAGTTCTTCGCACGCATCGCATTTCACTCGTCAACTCGCCGCAAAACTTGAGCATCTTCCCGGTCTCGTCGCACGTCTTCACAAGCAGTGGTGCAAGATATTTTTTTGGTGACGATGCTGCTCACTTGAGGCTTCTGATCTGTGCTAGTATCGGCTCCGTTCACAACTGAATTTTCTGGCGTCACGCCCCAACCCTGGATCGAACAAGCGTCAGCGAAAAGATTCCCCGTCGCGTCGCGATTCCGGTAGAGGAGCCAAAGAAGCTTGAGCCAAAACCAGATGGTGCTAGTGAGCAAACGACTCTGAACGCAACCCTCGATCAAGAAACGGTTGCTCAGAACGGATCTCGCTGCATCACCGTATCTGTTTTTGGGGTCTCAACGGCAGGCCAGCCTGCACCCGCCGCGTCTCCTGTTGCAGGGAGGCGCGCTGTTGCTTCTTTTCTCTCGTCTGCCATCATCCACATGGGCGCGCAGCGCGCCAGCTGAAGGAAGCGTATGTCTTTTGTTCCAACCAGCACGACCATAATCGATCCATGGACACGCATCCTTGGAGCACTGGAAAAAAAGGTCAATCGGCAATCCTTCAACACGTTCCTCAAACCGACGCGCATGAGCCATCTGAATGGACGTGTGCTCTTTGTTCGCATTCCTTCCACAGACTTTCAGCACATCGGCGATCGCTACGAAGATCTGATCCAGGAGGCGATCGACAAGCTCGAACTCGAGATCGACGACGTGCAGTTCGTCACGCTCGAAAACGATCCTTCTGTGCCACAGCGTCCGCGCGAGCCACGCGAGGACGGCGGCTTTCCACCCTCCTCCGCACATGTATCCGGCGCGCCGCGCCAACCCGGACAACGGCCAGCAGCCCCGGTCGGCAACGGACAGCAGACGCGCTTTGACTGGAACACCGCGTCGCAGCTCAACCCGCGATACAACTTCGATGGCTTCGTCTCCGGCGCCGGCAACCAGTTTGCGCGCGCTGCCGCGGAAGCCGTTGCGGAGCGCCCTTCCAAGGCTTACAACCCGCTCTTTCTCTACGGCGGTGTGGGCCTCGGCAAAACCCACCTCATGCACGCCATCGGCCATGAGGTGAAGCGCCGCCAGCCGCAGTCCGCCATCTGCTACGTCTCGAGCGAGAAGTTCACCAACGAGATGATCTCCTACGTGCGCAACGAGAAGATGTCCAGCTTCCGCGACAAATACCGCGGCGTGGATGTCCTGCTCATTGATGACATCCAGTTCCTCGCCTCCAAGGAGCGCACGCAGGACGAGTTCTTTCACACCTTCAACGCGCTGCACGAGAGCGATAAACAGATCGTCATCGCCTCCGACCGTCCGCCCAAGGACCTCGCAGGCCTCGAAGAGCGTCTGCGCTCGCGCTTCGAGTGGGGCCTCATCGCAGACATCCAGCCGCCCGACCTCGAAACCAAAGTCGCCATCCTGCAGCAGAAGGCGGAGAGCGAGCAGTGCGCGCTTCCTATGGACGTCGCCCTCTACATGGCGACCAACATCCGCACCAACATCCGCGAGCTGGAAGGCGCGTTCACCCGCCTGCTCGCCTGGAGCTCGCTCAACGGCGTCGAGATCACACTGTCCACCGCGCAGCAGGCCCTCAAGCAGTTCATCGACACCCAGGTCCGCAAGATCACCATCGAAGCCATCCAGCGCACGGTCGCCGAACACTTCGGTATGAAGATCGCCGAGCTCAAGCAGAAGAACAACTCACGCTCCGTCGTTGTGCCGCGGCAGATCGCCATGTATCTCGCCAAGCAGATGACCGAGGCCTCGCTGCCCGAGATCGGCCGCCAGTTCGGCGGCAAGCACCACACCACCGTGATGCACTCCATCGGCAAGATCGACGAAGAAAAACGCACCGACAAGGACCTGAACCGCACCCTCAACAAGATCATGGAGACGCTGAACAACTAGCATCACGCGCTCATGCACAGAACGCAAAACGGCCGGAGCTATTGCGCTCCGGCCTTTTGTTGGGGCGCAAGCAGTCGCTCTTTACCGATCGGCCGTCTCCAGCGCTGGGTAGTCGGTATATCCAATGTCGGTGCCCCCATAGAAGCTCGCGCGGTCCGGCCTGTTTAGTGGCGCTCCGCTGCGGAAGCGCTCCGGCAGGTCGGGGTTGGCGATGAACAGCCGCCCGAACGCGATGGCATTCGCGTAGCCGCTGACGATGGTCTTCTCTGCCTCCGCCGCGGTATACCCGCCCGCAGAGATGAGGACTCCGGCAAATGCATCGCGGAAGATCCGCGCAGTCGGCTTCGCCGTTTCATCGATCGGCGCATCCGCGCCCGCATTGCCCACGCGCGGCTCCACAAGGTGCGCGTAGGCGACTCGACGTGCGCTCAACTGCTGCAACGCATATCCGAACGACGCGACCGGGTCCGAGTCCTGCATGTCGCCGAAGTGTCCATAAGGCGACAGGCGCACGCCCACACGCTCCGCTCCCCACTCGCCAATGACAGCGTCCGTCACCTGCAGCAGCAGGCGGGCACGATTCTCGATCGAGCCGCCGTACACATCTGTGCGGTGGTTCGAGCCGTCTTCGAGGAACTGGTCCAGCAGATAACCGTTCGCGCTGTGGATCTCCACACCGTCGAAGCCCGCCGCCTGCGCGCGTACCGCGGCAGCGCGGTACTGCTCGACGATCCCCGGAAGCTCCGCCAGTTCCAGAGCGCGCGGCGTCTCGTAGTCCGCCTGCTGGAAGTCCGCTGTCAGTGCTTTGCCGATCCTCGGCGCAATTGCGGAAGGTGCGACTGGCAGCCCATCGTCCGGGTGCAGCGAGCTATGCGAGTTGCGCCCCACATGCCAGAGCTGCAACAGGATCAGCCCACCCTTGGCGTGTACTGCTTCCGTCACTGCCTGCCAGCCTTCCACCTGTGCATCCGTGTGAATGCCGGGCGCTGCCGGGTAGCCCTTGCCCTGCAGAGAGATCTGCGTGGCCTCGCTCACAATCAATCCGCCCTCGGAGGCGCGCTGCCGGTAGTACTCCACATTCAGCGCACGCGGCACGTCACCCGGCTGTGCCGAGCGCATTCGGGTAAGCGGTGCCATGATGACCCGATGCTTCAGAGAGAACGCGCCGGCCTGCAACGGAGAGAAAAGGTTGGGATACTCACTCATGCTCATAGAGATGACCTTGATTCGATCAAAGTCGCAGGATCGAATCGGCCTGCCGAACCGATCGGCCTCCTGCCCCCGCCGGGCCGGCGATCATCGTGCCCCAGCTCGTTTGAGATGTGGATTGGCGGCGCTGTACGGTATCCTTCCCCCAATGCGCCGCCATCGCCATCTGGCCAGCATTCTGCTCGCCGCACTCATCCTCACGGCGCCCCTTCGAGCGCAGGCCGACCCGCCTGCTAGTGCGCAAGCAATCGGTCATGTCAATCCCGGAGCAGCCGCTCACGCGCCGGACCACGCAGCCGACCACCCGGCCGTGCTGCCTGCCCGCGAGCCCCAGCATCCCGCCCCCACCGTCCATCCGCAGGACACCGGCTTCCTCAACCGCGTCATCGTCCTCAACGGCACCAGCTACCGCTACGTCGTCTACCTGCCCATCGAGTACGACCCGCATCACTCCTGGCCTGTCATCCTCTTCCTCCACGGCTCAGGCGAACGCGGCTCCGATGGCATGGACGAGACGCAGGTCGGTCTGCCCAATGCCATCCGCGCCCATCCGGAGCGCTGGCCCTTCATCGTCGTCATGCCGCAAGTGCCCTACAGCCATCACCACTGGACCGACCCCGACATGATGCAGATGGCGCTCGCCGCGCTCGACGCCGAGGTGAAGGAGTTCCACGGCGACCCCGAGCGTATCTACCTCACGGGCCTCTCGCTCGGCGGCTACGGCGCATGGGAGATCGCAAAGGACTACCCCGGCCGCTTCGCCGCCATCGTCCCGGTCTCCGGCGGCATCTTCTGGTCTTACGAGCCGCAGCGCTGGAAGCAGTCCAACATCCTGCCGGAGGCCTACATCCACGCCGTCGGCAAAACTCCGGTATGGATGTTCCACGGCACGCTCGACCCCGTCGTCCCGCCCAAGGAATCGCAGATCATGTACCAGGCACTCTCCACCGCCGGCGGCGATGTGCGCCTCTGGCTTTATGAGGGCTGGCACCACAACGCATGGGACAAGGCCTACGCCGAGCGCTCCCTCCCGCAATGGCTGCTCACGCATCGCCTCTCGGACATCGCCGGCGCGCACGCTCAGGCACAGCAACTGACTATCCCGCTGCACCCCGTGCCCGCCAAGGTCGACCCCGACATCTACGACGACTACGTCGGCGACTACTACGACGGCGACGTCCGCCAGGTCACCATCCTCGTCGAAGGCGACAAGCTCTTCTCCCGCAACCGCACCAACGACCTGAACGAGCTATTGCCAGAGAACCCGACAACCTTCTTCTACCCCAGCGGCAGCCCGACAAGAATCATCTTCCAGAAAGACTCCAGCGGCCGCGTCACCGGCATCCTCTTCCACGACGACCGGCACGAGGAGCACTGGGAGCGGCGTTAGTGTCGTTCTCCATTGCGTTCCTGGATGAACCGCTCTCGTACCCTTTCGACGACGCGACCACTCCAGCTGCCTATGGTGAGTTGGCGATTGGCAATCATCGTGAAGGATTTTGCGCAAGCTTGTACGAATGGAGTAAGGAGGATTATGAGTCACAATGGCGCCATGCAATTCGGAGTCTGCTGGAGGGAAAGGACCGAGCAGCGCTGATCGTCGAATACATAAGTCCGTTAGCTTCTTGGAAGCTGGAATGGTGGCCAATGTATGCAGTAGGCGAGACAGTGTTTTTGCAGAACCACCTTCTCTCCTATGAGCAGCTCACGCGACCCTTCTCGATGCAGGAACCATATACATCCCTGCGTGATCGCAAAACTATCAACGAAGACGGTAACCGTATTTCCGAATGGTCCGTCAGCTTCCCTGAAATTGAGGAGTTCGCACGCTCCCTCGGTCTTTAGATCCTTTTCTCTGCAATGCACCCGCGAGTTACCATAGCCACGTCGGAGGAACCCGCACCGCGTGCCAACACCCACCTCACCCACCGCGCAAAAACTAGGCGAACTCGGCCTCCCCGCGCCCATCCGCGAACTCGCCGCCCAATCATGGGACGCCATCATCGTCGGTGCGGGCCACAACGGCCTCGCCTGCGCTGCCTATCTCGCACGCGCCGGCAAGCGGGTCCTCGTCCTCGAAGCGCAGCAGCGTGTCGGCGGCGCCTGCACTATCGAAGAGCCCTTTCCCGGCGTCCGGATGTCCCCTTGCGCCTATCTCGCCGGCCTGCTGCATCCTCTCGTCGTCGAAGAACTCTCCCTCGCCGCGCGCGGCTTTCACTGGACACCCGCCGTTAACGGCCTCTTCGTCCCCTTTCTCGACGGCTCAAGCATCCAGCTCTGGGACGACGACGACAGATGCGAAGCAGAGGTCCGCGGCTTCGCACCCGGCGATGTTGAAGGCTGGAAGGCCATGAACAGCACCCTGCAGCGCCTGCGCAATGCATTGCGTCCGGCACGCAATGGCGCGAATAACCCGCGAGATTTCTGGATCGGCGACGCACCAACCCCCGAAGAAATCGATGAACGACTCGGCGACGATCAGGAAGCCCGCCATCTCCTCTACGACTGGTCCATGGCCGAGTTCGTCGAGCACTACCTCCGCGACCCGCGCCTGCAGTCTGCCTATCTCGGCCAGGGCGTCATCGGCACCAATGCCAGCCCATTCGATCCCGGCACCGCCTCCATCCGCTT
>DASZGZ010000232.1:0-2909 GCA_035938355.1 Acidobacteriaceae bacterium | reverse complement strand
AGTGGCTTATCTACCAAAGCGAGCATTTCCTTGGGAATTGCCTTCGTTGCCGGCAGGAAGCGCGTGCCCAGACCGGCAGCCGGAAAGACTGCTTTGCGAATTTTTTTGCTCATGAAGTTTTGGGTGTCCTTCGAGGTTAGGTGATGCTCGCGCGAATCGTGAATGACTTTCCTGTGACCGATTATACGGACGCTGGAAGAGCAAGCTGGAGTTGCCCCGCAGTGCACGGTCAAAGCGGATTCAACGGAATTTCTAGAGCGTGGGGGAATCGTCGCCTAGCATTGCGCGGCGGATGATGGCGATGGGCGGAAACCCCTGCCGCAGGAATTCGTCATGAAAGTTCTGGAGGGAGAACTTTGCGCCCTCCTTCTTCTTCATGTCAGCGCGCAACTTCAATATTTCAAGCTTGCCGAGCGTGTAATAGAGGTATGTCGGGTCCGACGTGCCGCGTTTGGTCTCGACGTCGGCGATCTCACGCGATTGATAGCCTTCATCTACGAAGAAGGTCCTGGCCTGCTCCGGAGTCATGTTGCCAGTGTGCATCTGTATCCCGACGATAAAGCGCGCATCCCGCAGCAGAGCATCCTGCAACTGTCCAAGGCGGATGAGCTTCGCTTCACGGGCATCTCTGGCGCCGGCGCCGGGCTGGCCATAGCCCTCATCAAGCATCATCTGCTCGCAGTAGTGCGCCCAGCCCTCGACATCTGTGTTGGCGCCGAGCAACTTGCGGACCTTCGAGTGCACCTCGGGAAGCACCAGAAACTGAACGTAGTGGCCCGGATAGGCCTCATGTACGGCGGTGCTGACGACTGTGCCGCGATTGAACGCGTGCATGTAGTCGGCGGTGCGCTCGGCGTTCCACGATTTCTCGGGCAGCGTGACATTGAAGTATGCGGTGGTGGAGTGGGTCTCAAACGGGCCAGGGGTGTCCATGGAGGCCTGGGTGGTGGCGCGCATGAAGGGTGGAGTCTCTTCCAGAGTGGGCCGCACGTCGGACGGAATGGTGACGATGTGCTTCTCTCGGATGAACCCGATCAGACCGTCGAAGGTGTCGCGGAAGTTCGTCAGCAGCTGGCCGGGCGCCGGGTGATCTTCGCCGAGCATAAGTAGCACTTGCTGCGGTGTTTTGCCGGGATCGACCTCACGCGCCAGTGCGTCGAATGCTGCGCGATTCTTATGCAGATCCGCGTAACCGATCTGAAGCAGCTGGTCGAGAGGCGTGGTCACCATGTCGTCATAGAGCAGCTTCAGTGCGAATGTGTCCCTGCCGATGCGGAAGTCGCCGTTCGATCGCGGCAGCAGATCGCTCTTCATCCATGTTTCGTAGCTGCTGAGTGCGTCGATGACCGCAGCGTTACTGCCCTTAAATTCGGCGAGGAGCTTCTGGTCCTTGACTTCGGAGAACGCCGCGGGTACATCGCTTCGGAAGAAGTCGATGTCGCCCGGCAGTTGTTCGAGCGCGATCTCGGTGTAGATCTTCGGACAGTCGCGTAGATTCTGCCGCGCGGCTGAGAGCGCGCCAGGCATCTGGCGCTCGCGCGCGGTGAGTGAACGCAAACGGTCCTCAGGCGGCGCGAATTTGCGTTCTATCAGAGTGAAAGCGCTGTTGGTGATGCCGGTGGAGTAGAAGTCCGGGTTTTTCTCCCACGGTTTGATGGTTTCGAGCGTTAGAAGTGTGCCTTGGATGTTGTTTAGGACGAGCTGGCGATCCCCGGCCGTCCATTCATCCAAGTTGTCCTTCGTAAAGGCTGCGACGCGACGTTCGAAGTTGTGCAATTCAGCCGTCTGCTTTGCGATCGAGGCGCGGTCGTAGCGTTCGAGCTGGGCGTCGTACTGGTGGAAACCGGCGAGTGTGCCCGTGGTTGGCTGATAGGAAAAAAACACCTGATCGAAATACTCGTCGGCGAGCGCGGCGAAGGCGGCGTTGCCGGGGGTGGCATGCGCGGCAGAGGTAAGCGAAAGGCCAGCCAGCATGGCTGCGGCAGTGACGCGAATTGTTCGGGAGTTAGACAGAGCGGATCTCCTTGGGCGAAGGTCGGGCCAATCTTCAGGCGGTGACAGGTTCGAGAGCAAGCTGTTCGAGCAGGGCATGGACCTCCTGAAAGACCTCCGGTGGCTTGCTGCCGGCGAGCGGGAAACGCAGCACGCCCTGGGGTGTAAATTGCGCGCCCTTCTTCGCGTTGCGCGCGACGAGTTTCATCAGGCGGCCCGGGTCGACTTCGGCCTTCTCACTGAAGCGGATGTGAAGTTGATCACGCTTGCGGTCGATCTGCTGCACTCCCAGGCGTTCCGAGGTCAAGCGCAGCGTTGCGGCATCGATGAGGTGCAGAACGCTCTCCGGCAGTGCGCCATAACGGTCTTCAAGCTCGGCGCGTACATCGGCAAGCGTCGCTTCATCGAGTGCGCTGGCAATTTTCTTGTAGACACGAAGGCGCTGGTTCTCCTCCGGTATGTAGCTCTCGTCGATGCGCAGGCTGATGCCGAGATTGAGCTGCGTGGTCACATGGTCGCGCTTCTCTTCGCCCTTCAGCTTGGAGACGGCCTCTTCCAGCATCGATGTGTACATCTCGAAGCCAACGGCTTCAATGTGGCCGCTCTGCTCGCCGCCGAGCATGTTGCCCGCTCCGCGCAGTTCCAGGTCGAGAGCCGCGATCTTGAATCCGGCGCCGAGGTCGGAGAATTCCTTGAGCGCGGCAAGGCGGCGCCGCGCCACGTCGGTCAATTCCTGCTCGGGCGGGATCAGCAGGTAGGCGTATGCACGGCGATTGGAGCGGCCGACGCGGCCGCGCAATTGATAGAGCTCAGAGAGGCCGTGGCGATCCGCGCGGTTCACGATGATGGTGTTAGCCAGCGGAATATCGATGCCGTTCTCGATGATCGTGGTGGCGACGAAGACGTCGTACTCATGG
>DASZGZ010000231.1:0-3879 GCA_035938355.1 Acidobacteriaceae bacterium | reverse complement strand
GCTCACGGCGGAGACGATCGAAGCGTACCTGGGGCCGCTGGTGGCCACACCGGCAAAGAAGCAGCAGGCAAATGCCTATGCGGCGGCGCTGGGAACCGATGTGCTGGTGCCGGTACGCGAGGCGCTCGCGCGGTGGAAGGGTCCGGCCCGCATGGTGTGGGGGACGGCAGACCCGTTTTTTCCGATGCAGTGGGCGGGATGGCTGGATCAGCATCTGCCGGGCTCGCGCGGGGTGCGGCCGGTGCAGGGGGCGAAGCTATTTTTCCCGGAAGAGATGCCGGAGCTGATCGCGGAGGAGGCGAAGCGGCTGTGGAATGAGTGACGCCGGGTTGCGATTTTGAAGCGGCAGGAAAGGGGCCTCAGGGGTTGGCCGGGAGGCTGGATGGGGGCCGTCGATAGAGCTTGAGCGTGGTGCTCCGCAGCAGGACGCCGGTCTCCGCTTGCGACGGAGGGACGAGCCGGTAGAAGAGGAGAACGGCCCTGCCGGGATCGCCGGAGACGGGAAGGACAGTGACGCGCTGGAGGTGATAGCGCGTGTGCAATTCGGCCAGCGTCTCGGGGTTCACCGCGTCGAATGTGGCAAACCATCCGGGATCGCGCTCACGGAGCTCATCGCGCAGCGGAGTTGCGCCGAAGTCGTCGCAGATAGAAGGCTGACCAGTCATCAACGTGATCTGGTCGCCACTCTCGGCCAGGAGAAGCGGGCGAGAGGAGGGGTCGTGAGCGACGATGCTCGTGATGCTGACGGCTGCGTTCATAAATGAATAGGTGGGATGCCGCAGAAGAGAGACGCTGCGGATGACGAAGAAGAGCAGCGAGGCGGCGACGACGAATACGAGCGATGCGGCGTAGCGGGGCGGCGTTCTTTCAAACGCAGCGTGCACTCCCAGGGAGACGAGAATGGCGAGCGCGACGGACGTGAACAGGTAGTAGTGCGGCGCATGATAGGCGCGCACTACTACGAAGGCCCATGTGCCCACCGCCAGGAACAGGGACGCGACGAAGAGCGAGTCAGACCACAGCACGCGCATTGCGGCGGTGAGCGACGTGAGTACCGTCACGCAGGCCAATACGGCGAGCCATCCAGAGGTCCACCAGAGATCCGTGACGGCGAACTTCACATTGATGAGCCAGCCCTTCAGTGTGGAGGGACGGCCGAAATCGCCAGAAGTGAAGAAATAACGGAAATCTGACTGGAAGCCCGTGGCAGAGATGGCGGCGCGATAGAGGCCATAGCCAACAGCGACTATCGCGATGACGAGCACGAGCGAAGCGATGACACGCCGGGGACTGGCACGCAGACGATGCCACAACAGATAGAGCACTGCCGGATAGAGTGACAACGCAGTGAGCTTGGTCAGCAACATCAGGAGCAGAAGCGCGCCTACGCACGCCGTGAGAAGCCAGCGGCGAGCCGGCGACTGCACGGGAGAGATATGGTCTGCCAGCAGCATGGCGACCGCAAGCAGACAGAGCAACAACGGCTCGATGAGCGCGAGTCGGCTGAAGGCGAAGAGAAACGGGCTGGCAAGGACAAAGGAGAGAGCGAGTAGAGCGACCCAGAGCGGCGCGTGTCTGCGGACCAGGAGCGCAATGCAAACGAGCGTGATGGCGAGCAGGACCAGTGCCAGTGCGCGCGCCGCGACGATGCCGGGACCGGTGACGTGAAAGGCGACGGCTGCGATGGCCGGCCACACAGGCATGACGATCGCGGGATTGAAATCGCCCGGCAGATACCAGGGCTGGCCCAAGGCATGGCGTGTCGCCGCGTTCAGGTACCATCCCTCGTCAGTGAGGACCGAGGCATCTGTCCACCGCGGAGGAAAGTCTGCTGCCAGATGGACGAAATGCAGGGCATAGAGGAAGGCGAGTCCAAGTATCCACAGCCAGATGCCTGCGCGTCGCAGGGAGGTACGGGAGTTCGTCACTCGAAGATGATGCCACACTCCAACACAAGCACAGTCAGTGTGAGGTAGAGAACGGGTTGCGCACGGAGTTGTGCTCTACCTTCCGCACGCTGCAATTTTCTCCGGCGCTAGACGATTACTCTGCGCGCAATGCTTCGGTGGGATTGATGGTGGTGGCGCGGCGCGCGGGCAGGAGCGTGCCGGTGAGGGCAAGGAGGGGCAGCACGCACACGGCGAGGATGAGGGTGAGCGGATCGCGCTGCGAGGTGTGGATGAGCTCGCTTTGTGCGAAGTGGCCGGCAGCGAGGGCGAGCGGCAGGCCTACGGCGACGCCAATGACCGCGAGGATGGCGGCCTGGCGCACGACCATCCAGATGACGTGCAGTGGCCGGGCTCCGAGCGCGATGCGGATGCCGATCTCTTTTGTGCGCTGTGCGGTGACGAAGGCGAGCACGCCATAGATGCCGACCATGGTGAGCAGCATGGCGGCCGCTGCG
The DNA here is from genome assembly GCA_035938355.1 of Acidobacteriaceae bacterium. Lineage (GTDB taxonomy): Bacteria > Acidobacteriota > Terriglobia > Terriglobales > Acidobacteriaceae > KBS-83. Next base: position 1,475 of record DASZGZ010000231.1, on the reverse strand, counting down.
AAGGTGCTGAAGAGAACGAGCGCGAAGCGCGGACCGGCGTAGCCGTACATGTCGAGGATCTGGCGGAGGCTCATGGCGTCCGTCACGGGGAGCTGTTTGTCGATGTCGGCGACGGTGCGGCGCAGTGGCTCGATGAGTGTCTCGGGCGGCACGGCGGTTTTTAGAATGAGCACGTCGCTGGCCACCGGCACGATGCTGTAAGGCAGATATATCTCCGGATACTTCTCGTCGTTCGTGGCAAACTGCGGCGTGTCCTTGACGACACCGACGATGGTGAAGGCATCGTTGGCGAGCGGTTCGCCACCGGGCCGAAGTTGCGGCAGGCGAACGACACGGCCGAGAGTGGTGCCCCCGAGATAGCGGCGAGCGAAGCTCTCCGAGACGACCATATCGTGCGCACGGGCATCGATCTCGCGCTGGTCGATGAAGTGACCCGAAAGAAGTTCTCCGCCAGCGATGGAGAGATAGGAGGGACCGGTGACATGGAGCGAGTTGTAGCGCTGATCGAGCGGCTGGCCCTCGATCTGAACCCGCATCCCATCGACGCCGAGCAGCGGCCAGTTGCCATCGATGGTGGCAGCCTGTACGCCAGGCAGGTTGTGCACGCGATCGAGTAACCGGACGTAGAAGTGATTGCGCGCGTCAGAGTCGGGGTAGCGGTCGTGCGGTAATGGGATACCGGCGACGAGGGTGTGGTCTGGGTTGAAGGAGATGGGCGCGGACTCGAGCGCGACGAGCGAACGGATCATGAGACCGGCGAGGGTGAGTAGCGCGAGCGAGAGCGCGATCTCCGTAACGACAAAGCCGCCGAGCAGGCGCTGCTGGGCGCGGCCGGCGGAGGAGCGCGCGCTGCCCTGCGCTGCGGAGTTCCACTGAGGGCGGGAGCTGCGCCACGCGGGCGCCATGCCGAAGACGAGGATGGTGAGGCACGCAACGGCGAGCGCTGCAGCGAGCACCGGAAGGTTGAGAGCGACGACGGCTTCGTCCGGAATGGTCTCCGTGGGCACGATGCGCAGGATGATCTGCAGGCTGGCGTAGGCGAAGGCGAGAGCGACGGGCAGCGCGATGAGTGCGAGGGCGAGCGACTCCGTGAAAGCAGCGCGTGCGAGGCGCCATCTTGAGGCTCCAAGCGCGGAGCGAACGGCAAACTCGCGATCGCGTGCGACGGCGCGTGCGAGCAGGAGGCTGGAGACATTGGCGCAGGCGATGAGCAGGAGCAACACGACCGCGCCGAGCAGAAGATTCAGGACATCGTCGAGCCCGGAGGCGAACATCTGCGCAAAGGGCATCAGTCCGACGCGCATCTTCTCGGGATAGGCGGCGGGATTGGCCTTGCGGAAGTCCTCATAGAGCGGCTGCAGCGCTGTTGCCGCCTGCGCGCTGGTGACACCGGGGCGAACGCGCCCGACGATGGCGTAACGGCCGGGGCCTTGTCTCTCGGCATCGCTGTTCACCGGAATGGGCAGGTAGAGGTC
>DASZGZ010000230.1:0-3076 GCA_035938355.1 Acidobacteriaceae bacterium | reverse complement strand
GTCGCCATCAGCGTCGCGATCGTCATGCCCGACACCGGGCTCGCGGAGCTGCCGATCAGCCCCACGATGCGCGACGCCACCGTGACGAAGAGGAATCCGAAGATGACCACCAGCACCGCGGCCGCGATGTTCGCGCCCAGGCTGGTCTGCGCGCCCGGCACCGGACGAAATGTCAGAAAGAAGACAGTCAGGATTACCAGCGCGAGCGAACCGCCGGCCACCACGCTCATCGGCAGATCGCGATCCGTACGCAGCGCGGTCTTTGTGCCCGCGCCTTTGCCGAACTCCTTCGCGCCGGAGCGCAGCGCGCCAATTATCGTCGGCATCGTCTTCAGCAGCGTGATCAGGCCCGACGCGGCCACCGCGCCCGCGCCCATCGGCCGCACGTAGCTCGCCCACAGCTCCGAAGGGGACATCGCGCCCACCGGCTTCGTGCCCGGATAGATCGCCGTCGGAATATGCGAGCCGAAGAAGTAGATCAGCGGCATCACCACCAGCCAGGAGAAGACGCCGCCCGCGAAGATCACGCCCGCCACACGCGGCCCGATGATGTAGCCCACCCCGAGATACTCCGGCGTGACATCGGCGCGGATGGCCGCGCCCTTGAGCCATTTTGGCTGATAGTCCGGCGTACCCGGCCACGCACCAAACAGATTGTCATTCTGGAAGAGGGTGTAGAGTCCTCCGAGCCCGAGGCCGAAAAAGACGCGGCTGGCGAAGGAGCCGCCGTGCTCGCCGGCGAGCAGCACATCGGCGCAGGCCGTGCCTTCTGGATAGGTAAGCGTGCCGTGCTCCTGGACGATGAGCTGGCGCCGCAGCGGGATCATGAAGAGCACGCCGAGCCACCCGCCAATCAGTGCGAGAAAGAAGATGCGTGAGTACTCAAGATCAAAGCCGAGAAAGACCAGCGCGGGCAGCGTGAAGATGACGCCGGAGGCGATGGACTGGCCGGCGTTCCCCGTAGTCTGAACGATGTTGTTCTCAAGAATCGAAGCGCGGCCAAGGGCGCGCAGCACGCTGATGGAAAGCACCGAGATAGGGATCGATGCGGCGACCGTCAGACCGGCGCGGAGTCCAACGTAGACGGTGACTGCGCCGAAAAGAATGCCGAAGAGCGAGCCCAGCAGAAGCGCGCGAAAGGTAAGCTCAGGCCGTGTGTCGGAAGCCGGCACAAATGGTTGAAATTGTTGCTGGGTCTCGGGCACGTTTGTTCACCTTCGGTGACTTTGATCGTGTTCGGGGAACAGCGAGTGTAACAGTGTGACCTCCCGGCCTGCAGGCTGGAATTGCATTTCGGGCAACCGGTACCGCGGATGCGTAAGACGGCGGCCGCACCCACTCAGAGGCGAAGGAACCGGAACAGCGGCTCGACTATTCTCTAGCCATGGCGATCTCTCGGAAGACCATCCGATTGCTGGCATACGGAGCAATCTATGTCTTCTGGGGAGGTTCGTTTTTAGCCATCCGCGATATGGTCGCTGTCACGCCTCCATTCTTTTCGGCGGCCATTCGTTTCTTTTTTGCCGGTGTGGCACTCTGTGCCTTCAGCCGGTGGCGTCACGGGACGCGTGTCGCCGGCCGAGCCTTCGTCCACTCCCTGCTGCTGGGCCTGCTGCTGTTCACGTGCAGCTATGGTTGCCTGTTCTGGGCGGAGACGCGGATCGCCTCGGGAACAGCCGCCGTGCTCGCTGCCATGATTCCTATCTGGATCCTGCTGGGTGAGGTTCTGGTCTTCCGAACGCAGCGACTCGGCATGGCAGTCGCTGGAGCGACGCTCCTCGGAATCATCGGCGTCTGCATGGTGACGCGCTCGATCGGCCTTGAACACTCGATGCTCAGCGGTGTCCTGGTGGAATTGGTCGGTTCGGTCGTCTTCTCATTCGCGACGCTCTGGAGCCGATCCCTCACCCTGCCGCAAGATCAGGCGATGCGCGCGGGACTTCAGATGGCGCTTGGCAGTGTGGGACTCTTCTTGATCTCCGCACTGGCCGGAGAGATGCCGCATATCTCCGCCGCCCTTGCCGCATGGCACTGGCACACGATCTTTTCGTTCATCTATCTGGTCACCTGCGCTTCGATCCTGGCCTTCACGTCCTACACATGGCTTATCCATCACGAACCAGCCACTCGGGTAGCCAGCTACGCCTACGTCAACCCTCTGATTGCGTTGATCGTCGGCGTGACGATGGGCGGTGAGCATATCTCCACACTCCAGACTGCCGGCGCGGCGCTGATCATCCTGGGAGTCGTGGCCACCCTGAAGTCGAAGCTGAACGCGAGGGAGGCAAAACCATCCGTTGCCGACGGCGTTGCTTCTCGATGATGAAGCTGTCGTGTAGGCAGCCTGGCGTCGTCTAGGCCCGGCGTCGACCCGGCTTTACGGAAGTTCCCAGCACGCCGGTGAGCAGCCCGGGGAATTTGCGCTCGACGGCGTCATGTTCCAGGTAATTCATCAGCGACGTGCCCTCCGAGCGCGCACCGACGAGGCCGGCCTCACGCAGGACCTTGAAGTGATGCGATAGGGTGGATTTCGCCAGTTCCAGGCCGAAGCCTCCGCAGGGCACTTCGCCGCGATCCGCCAGCTGGCGCACGATATTCAAGCGCACTGGGTCGCCCAGCGCCGCGAGTACCTCGTGCAATTCGGGCGTGTGACGCTTTGCCATGGAAGCAGTTTAGAACGCGTTGCACATTCGAGCCGTCCAATTCCCCCGCTGCGCCCTAACTTCTCCGTCGCCATTCAGTACCGTCCATCGCACGCGGAGCCGCGTTTCTCGATAGCGCGAACGCGACCTCTGCTCTATACTCGGTGCATCGGTGGCCTGGAGCCGGGGTGGCGTGGTGCCCCCAAGGCGGCAAACTGGTTGAAAGAGGTGGGTCTTCCGCAGTCAGACGGCTCTGACATCGGACGTTCCGGCAGCAGTCACACTGTCATGGCGGGCGGCTGCACGATTTCTGCGAAGTCCCCTGCAACCGATTCTCGATGCATTGAGCGCCACGCTCTACCCTGCCTCCTGCGCGCTCTGCAAGCAATCTCTCCTGCGCTTCTCTTCCCTTCCCATCTGTGAGTCCTGCTGGT
>DASZGZ010000229.1:0-3733 GCA_035938355.1 Acidobacteriaceae bacterium | reverse complement strand
GAGCTGCAGTCCGGCCTTCCGGATGTCCGCATCTTTGCCAATCTGGACGCCTGCCTGGCCGCGCGCGCCAACGGTGAGATGGAGATCCACGCCGCGTCGGTCTGCGTCCCCACCAGCGCACACGCGGCAGCGGCCAGTGCCCTGCTCCAGGCCGGCATCGACGTCCTCGTTGAAAAGCCCATCGCCGCCTCTCTGGCCGAGGCCGATGCGCTTATCGCTCTCGCCACGCTCCACCAGCGCATCCTTCAGGTCGGCCACCTTGAGCGCTTTAACCCCGCCGTCCTCGCGGTCCACCCCTATATCCACATGCCCATGTTCTTTGAGGCGCACCGGCTCAGCATCTTCACCCCGCGCTCGCTCGACGTCGACGTCATCCTCGACCTCATGGTCCATGACCTCGATATCGTCCTCAGTCTCGCGCAGTCGCCGGTGCGCTCACTGCAGGCCGTTGGCCTTCCGGTCCTCTCGCGCAAGGTGGACATCGCCAACGTACGGGTTGAGTTTGCCTCCGGCTGCGTCGCCAACTTCACCGCCAGCCGAGTCAGCACGGAGCGTGTCCGTAAGCTCCGCTTCTTCCAGCCGCATCAGTACGTATCCATCGACTACGCGCGGCAGGACCTGCTCTTCATCGATGTGAAGCCACAGGACGGCGCCCCCGATCCCGGCAGCAGCCTCAGCGGCCTCGCCCTCTCCAAGCCCACCGTCAGGCCCGGCGAGCCATTGCGCCTCGAGATCGAAGCCTTTCTCGAATGCGTGCGCACCCGCCGGCAGCCGCGAGTCACCGGTCAGGAAGCCCGCGCCACGCTCGCCCTGGCCCTGGACATCAACGCCGCCATGGCAGAACACGCCACCCGCGCCCACCTCGACCGCTTCGTTTAGCGATGCGGTGTCACTGCAGATTCTGAACTTTGTAATCGCTGGGAATCTTCAGTTCGAACTGCTCATCCCCCAGTGGCTGGTTCACGACCACCTTCTGCACCGAGATCGTGATCCGGAAGGCTTCGCGCGGCCGCTCGATCACAATCGAGCTCGGCAGGTGCGCCGTCCCGAACTGCTTGTACGGTCCGTACTCCACATGGGTTTCCACAGAGCCGTCCTCGGCGTAGATGTCCTGGCCAATCGGCAGCAGAGTGAGCCGGCTGAAGCGAATGACGCGCATCGGCTTCAGTACATGCACCTTGAGCCCATCGGCTGCTTGCGGATCTTCTTCCCCGATCTGCAGGTCATACTCCGGCGATTCGATCAGCTTCTTTCCGTCTCTGTGCGTCACGGACGTATTGGTCCGGTAGACGGAACGCTCTGGCTCGATCGACTTCACCAGCACCGAGTCCAGAAAAATATCCGGACGCAGATTCTCGAGCACATTCGTGGACGGCTTCGTCACCGCGTTGCTGCCCACGATCGCCCGGCTTTTCGGTGGAATCACCAGTTTGAAGGTCTTCCCATCGCTGGCAAGATCGAATGCGTGGGTGCGTACCACCGGCAGCAGTGCCAGCACGCGCAGCATCGCCGGCTTGCGTAGCAATATGTAGCCGTGGAACGGCGTAATGTCCGTTTCCTTGCCCTGCCTGGCGCCGCCCGTGGTCGCCTGGAAGTCCACCGTAGCCGTCAGGCTACTGATCGCCGCGTAGCGGTCGTTCACGCCATTCACCAGCTGTGCCACATTCGCGTCCATGGCGGGGCCGGCCAGCGTGGTCTTCTCCACTTTGCGAGTGTGGTAAAGGCAGCCGCTCAGCCACGGCAACACTGCCAGGAATCCCACACTCCACCATCGTCTGTGCATCACGGGACTAAGAGCATTTCTCCTGCAGGTGTCGAGGGGGCTGAACGAAGACTCTTGAGGCCTTTCATTCAGGAAAACCACGCCGGGCATATCTCCATTTCACCTCTACAGGAGACATGCTCCGGTCAGGGCAGCAAACGTTAAGTATAGCTTGCTGAGAACAGAGTGTTCTTACTGCGTGGCGCCGCCCCCACGTTGCGCCTGACGGTACGCCGCCACGTTTCGCTGGTGCTCCTCAAGCGTCTTCGCGAAGCGCGAATGACCGCTTGCTCCGGGGTCCGCAACGAAATAGAGATAATCCGTCACCGCCGGATGGAATGCGGCCCTTAGCGACGCCGCCCCGGGACTGCAGATCGGGCCGGGGGGAAGCCCCGGATGCCGATATGTGTTGTAAGGCGAATCCCGCTGCAGATCGGATTGGTAGATCGTTCCGCGATAGCGATTCTCGAGCATCGCTGCATAAATCACGGTCGGATCCGTCATCAGTGGCATGTTCACGCGAAGCCGGTTCTCCATCACACTCGCCACCAGGGGCCGGTCGCTCGCCACCGGCGTCTCCTTCTCCACCAGCGATGCCAGCGTGACCGTGCGATGCACATCTCCCGCCAGTCCAATCTGCGACGCCTCCTGTCGGAATCGCTTCACCATCGCATGCAGCATCGTCAGTGGGGTATCGGTGCGTTGGAAGCGGTACGTGTCCGGATACAGATATCCCTCCAGGCTCGTCGCTTTCGGGTCCAGATCGGCCACCAGCGTCGTATTTTGGTGCGCCGCCGCCAGAAAATCCTCGCGTGTCGCCAGTTGCGCCACTTCCACGGCGGTCGCGATGTCAAACAGGTTGTAGCCTTCCGGGATGGTGACCACGCGGTAGTACACATCGCCGCGCCGCAGCCGGTCGTACACGGTGAATACGCTCGCAGGATGGTCGAAGCGGTACTCGCCTGCCTTCAAAGTGCCGTGCTTCAGCATCCGTGCAATGTCGAATGCGTAGCGGCTGCGAATGATGCCGCGTTCTTCCAGCAGCCGCCCCATCCCCTTTGAGGAAGTGCCCGGCGCAATCTCCACAAAGGTCTCGAGATGCGGCCCCGCGGGCGCGAGCAGAAACCAGGCGCCGGCACCCAGAGCCAGCAGCAGGAGGAGGAGCAGCAGAAAGCGACGCAAGAGCAGTCAGATTCCTTCGCGGGTCAATCGAAGCACAGTCGATTGTAGTCCCCACTCACAGCCTCACTGGCTATCATCATTGCGTGTCGGCAGTACCACTTTCCGGTCAATCGCAGCCTTTGCTCGGCCTCGATGTAGGCACCCGCCGTATCGGGGTTGCGCTCTCCAACGCCCTCGGCATCGCGCAGCCCCTGCTCACCATCGAGCGTACGCAGCCCCGACGCGACCAGCGTTCCATCCTCCGTCTCGCGCGGCGTCACGGCTGCGCCGGGATCGTCGTTGGCAATCCGCTGCATCTTTCGGGAGACTCCAGCCGCCAGACCGAGCGCGTCCACCGGTTTGTTGACGAGCTCAAGGCCCTCATCGCCGGGTCATCGGCCCAGGCAGCCAATGACGCCCTGGACGGGGAGCACGCCGGCCTCGTCATTCATCTCTGGGACGAGCGCCTCTCCACTGCCGAGGTCCACGCCGCGCTCGACGCCACCGGCCACAGCCCGGCCGATCACGCCACCCGCCGCCACACGCGCGCTGGCGTCGTCGACCAGCTCGCCGCTGCCCTCATCCTCCAAGGCTGGCTCGATGCGCAAAGTGGTGCCACCACCCTCCTTCCGCCTGACGCCTGAGGTACCCCGGCGTCGTATAATAGCCTTTTGGCGGATACCGGATCCCTGCCGTTCCTTGCGGCTTGTGCTTTTCCCAGGCCGTCACGGATATGTCCATGCCCGAACACATCAAGAAAAAGCTGGAAGAAGAGATTCGGCAGATGGAGCATGAGCTCCAGCACGAGCT
>DASZGZ010000228.1:0-10679 GCA_035938355.1 Acidobacteriaceae bacterium | reverse complement strand
GCCCGTCCGCTTTGCAGCGCTCACCAGCACAATGGATCGTCAGAGTGGCCGCTTCAAGGACGTCGAGGAGTCACTTTCGTGGACGATGGAGATGTCGTCCGGTGTTCTGGCCAATTGCGCGACCAGCTACACTACGCGGCTCCCGGGATACATCAAGGTGATCGGCAGCCGTGGCAATGTCCTGGTAACAACTGCCTACAGCTACGAGGGCCTGCATCTGGATGCTCACCTGGATGATCCGGATGGCAAATCCGGCACCGACATACATGAAGACTCAACCGGCAAAATGCCGTTCCAGTTTCAAATTGAGGCCGAGGACTTCGCTCAGTGCATCCGGCAGAACAAGGAATCTCGAACGCCCGGCGAGGAAGGCCTGAAGGACCTGGAGGCGATCGAGAAGATCTACGCTGCTGCCGGACAGCCGATAGCGTAGCCCTTAGAGAATTTTCTTTCCAAACGCGGAGGAGATGAGCTCGACGGCGAGGTGGGCGGTGCGGTTGTGCTCGTCGATAACGGGATTTACTTCAACGATCTCGAAGCTGAGCATGCGACCGTGGTCGGCAAGGATCTCCATGGCGAGGTGCGCTTCACGGTAAGTGGCGCCGCCGCGAACAGGTGTGCCGACGCCGGGTGCATCTTCGGGATCGATCCAGTCCATGTCGAGCGAGACGTGATAGCCGGCGGTCCCACGGCCGGCGGCGCGAAGAGCTTCTTCCATTACGGTGCGCATGCCGCGCTCATCGATGTCGCGCATGGTGTAGACCTCGGTGATGCCGGCGCGCTTGATGTTTTCCTTCTCGGTAGCGTCGATGTCGCGCACCCCGATAAGGACGACGTTGTCGGGCTGAACCTTGGGCGAGAAGTCGTAGATGTCCGAGAGTTCCTTCGGGCCGAGGCCGAGCAACGCGGCCATCGGCATGCCGTGGACGTTGCCGGAGGGTGATGTCTCGGGCGTGTTGATGTCGGAATGGGCGTCAATCCATATGAGGCCGATCTTCTGTCCTTTGCGCCGGTAGAACTCTGCGACGCCAGAGACGGAGCCGGCCGCGACGGAGTGGTCGCCGCCGAGGATGACTGGTGTAGAGCCTTCTTCAAGGGTTTTCACGACGAGGTCGGCTGCTTTGAGGCAGGTCTCGCGGATTTCCTTCAGATACTTGGCGTTTTGCTCGCCGGGCTTCTTGGTTTCGGCAATGGCGACACCGATGTTGCCCGCGTCGGTGACGACGTGGCCCAGCGCTTCAAGATGCGCCTCAAGGCCGGCAACGCGGACGGCGGAAGGGCCCATGTCCACGCCGCGCCGGGACTGGCCGAGGTCAAGCGGCACGCCGATGACGCGTATGTGGCGCGGCGGCAGCGCCTGCACGCCGGTGTATATGGGCTGGTGGCCGCGGGAGGTCTCTGCGTGAATCGAATCTTCGTTCTTGCTCATAAGCCTGGACGCCCTCGCGTCGACGAACCCTGGGAGGAGCAAACCCCTAAGGATAGATACGGTTCAGCGTTCGGGCAAATGGGATGGTTTCGCGTACGTGTTCCAGCCCACAGATCCAGGCGACGGCGCGCTCAATGCCCATGCCGAAGCCGGAGTGCGGGACGGAGCCGTAGCGCCGCAGGTCTAAATACCACTGGAAGGCATCCATCGGCAGGTGATGGTCTTCAATGCGTTGCTTGAGCAACTCGTAGGAGGCAATGCGCTGCGAGCCGCCGATGATCTCGCCGTAGCCCTCGGGCGCCAGAACGTCGACGCAGAGCGCGTACTTGGGGTCATCCGGGTCGGGCTCCATGTAGAAGGCCTTTATTGCGGCGGGATAGCGATGCACCATGACGGGCCGGTCGAACTGCGATGAGATGTAGGTCTCGTCGGGCGAGCCGAAGTCGTTTCCGTATTCGAAGGGATGCTCGAGCAGGCCCTTTGCATGCGCCTCGTTCAGCATGGCGGCAGCTTCGTCGTAGCGCAGCCGCGGAAATGGCGCCTGGATCGATTGCAGCTTCGTGATATCGCGCTCCAGGACCTTGAGGTCGGGCATGCGGCGCTCCAGTACGCGCCCGACGATAAAACTGAGGAAGTTTTCGGCCAGCGCCATCAAGTCATCGAGTCCGGCATAGGCGAGTTCGGGCTCGACCATCCAGAATTCGGTGAGGTGACGTCGAGTCTTGGATTTTTCGGCGCGGAAGGTGGGTCCGAAGCTGTAGACCTTGCCGAGGGCGAGTGCGGTGCTCTCGATGTAAAGCTGCCCGCTTTGCGTGAGGAAGGCCTCGTCGCCGAAGTACTCAACCGGGAAAAGCGTTGAGGTGCCTTCGCATGCGGCCGGCGTAAGGATTGGCGGATCGGTGAGGACAAAGCCGTTGTCGTCCAGGTAATCGCGTGCGGCCTTGATGATCTCGGCGCGGATGCGCAGGATGGCGGACTGGCGCGGCGAACGGATCCAGAGATGACGATGCTCCATCAGGAAGTCGACGCCGTGCTCCTTGGGGGTGATCGGATAAGGCTGCTCCTCGGGGACGCGCTGCACGACTTCGACGTTCTCGACATCGAGTTCATAGCCGCCGGGGGCGCGCTGGTCCGCGCGAACACGGCCGGTGACGATGACGCTCGACTCCTGGGTAAGGTGCTTCGTCGTCTCCCAGACCTCGGGTGTGACGGCGGCCTTGGGCATGATGCCCTGCACGGTGCCTGAGCCATCGCGAAAGATGGGGAAGAGCAGCTTGCCGGAGGCGCGCATGTTGTACAGCCAGCCGTGCAGGATGACGGTCTGACCCTCGTGCTGCTTCAGGCTGGCGATGGTGGCAGGTGTGGGTTTCGTGCTGGTGGTGGTTACAGATGTGTCCGTCATGTCTGCTTCAGATTCCAAACCTCTCGAAGGTTTCGGCGGCGCGCCTGGCTATGATGTCGGGTGTTTCGCCCAGCTCGTAGTGGATCTCGAGCAGCGCAGCGGGCGAGCGCGGCGCGGATTTGAGTGCGGCTATTGAGGGATCCCACGTGATGACGCCATCGCCGGGCCACAGGTGCGCGTCGCGGTCGCCGTGGTTGTCGTGCAGATGGGTCGAGCCGATGAGAGGCAACAGGGTTTCGAGCGAAGGGTCAACGCCTTGCATGAGTTTGGCGTGACCGATGTCGAAGCAGACGCCGACGTTTGAGAAGTGGCCGACGCGGATGATCTCGGTCAGGTGCGCGGGTGTCGTCACATCGTTCTGGATGTTTTCGAGCAGGAGCTTGACGCCGAGTGGGCCGCCAAAGGCCTTGAGGTGTTCAATAGCGGTCAACGCATGCTCGAGTGCGCGCTCATCCCATTCCGAATCGCGATCGCCAATGTGCAGCACGAGGAACTGGTAGGGCAGGATCTCCGCGGCTTCGAGCGCGCGCTTCACCTCGTCCATGCCATCGATGCGGCGTGATTTTTCATGGTGCACCACGTTAATGGCCGGCATGCCGCCGCGGCCCATATCCGAGTCGGCATAGATCGGCGCATGCAGCGAGTGCGGCTTGACCTCGCTCGACTGGAACCAGTCGGCGATCTCCTTGATGTGCTGGCGGCTGGTGTAATCGAAGTGCTGGCGTGCGGCGAAGACTTCAATGGCCTGGGCGCCACCGCGGGCTAGCGTATCGAGCAGGCCCGGGTGCAAGCGCTGGCGGAGGAAGACATGGGTGGAGAGGGCTCTGAGCATCGGTGGTGGGTCCGAGGGCTATTCTCTCATCTGGGCATGGACATTCAAGCCGCGCGCCCCCGCAAGCCCAATACTTGTGTGTTATTGATTGTCTACATCGCAGTAACGGGCCAAGTTCATTTCCAACCTTCCAACTTTGCGGGTCCCCGAAACGGCACTCCCTCCAGAGGAGCTTGATGCTTCCTGCTCGCTGGAAATGGCTGTGCCCGAAGAACAAATCGTTGCGGGCAACACGTCCCACACGCGTCCAGAGAACCGGGCCTTTTACCCGGCGCTGGATGGGCTACGAGCGATCGCATTTCTCATGGTCTTTTCCAACCATTACCTCTTTATCCCGTGGGGTTGGGCCGGCGTGGATCTCTTCTTCGTGCTCTCCGGGTTTCTCATCACCGGCATTCTTTTCGATTCGCGGAACGACCCTCATCGTATACGCAACTTTTATGTGCGCCGAACGCTTCGTATCTTCCCGCTCTATTACGGGGTCATGCTGCTGCTCATCCCTTTTGCCTATCGTGGACTTTCCTGGTCTTGGCTGGTGTGGCCAGCTTATCTAGGAAACTACGCGAGGGTGATCGGCCCGTACACATCGCGTTCTCCGCTCCAGCGGCTTGCAGACTTCCAACCCGGTTTGCAGGTCACGATCCATGGAATTTACCGCCAAATATTGTTCTTGGGTCATTTTTGGTCATTGTGCGTTGAGGAGCAGTTCTACCTCGTGTGGCCCTGGATCGTCTTTTGGATCCGCGATCGACGGAAGCTTCTCTGGATTTGTGCGTCATCAGTTCCGTTTTGCGTCGCTGCTCGGCTGATTGGCCAGCACGTACTTCCGGCCTGGATGCTGGAGAACAAAATCCTCTACTGCCTAACCCCTTTTCGCTTGGATGCTCTACTTCTCGGCGGATGCCTTGCGCTCCTGATCCGTGGCCCATACCGCGATCTGCTTCTACGGACTGTCCGTCTGATTTGGCCAGTTACGCTCATACCCATATCTCTGTGGGCGATATCTATCTCAAACTTTTTTCCTTACAGCGAGTATCGCTATCCGGCCTGGAGTTACACCTGGGGTTTGCTAGCAATTGACCTGTTGGGCGTCCTAATTATCGCGTGTGCAATTCAGCCGGGATCGTTGGTATACCGTGCTCTCAACCAGCGTCTCCTACGATGGCTTGGTCGTATCAGTTATGGGGCATACGTGCTGCATGATATTCCGCACCTTCTATATCTCGATTTCGGCGGCGGCCTAGTTGCATCGCACAGCCTATGGCACGCCCTTTTGTTGATCGCGACGATAGCGCTGATTTCGACGTGCGTCCTGGCTTGGTTAAGCTACCGGTTTTTCGAGAGCCCATTTCTTAACCTGAAAGAACGCTGGACGATCCGGAATGTGACTTAAGAAGCAAGAAGCTGCTTGGCTGCCTAATAACCAGCGGCTTTGCCGTAGCTGTGGCGGTGGTCCTGGCCGCCTTCCAACTTGCCGGGCTTTGATCCGATTGGCGGATCGACTGCGATGCATTCGCCGTCGCCCCAATGGCCTCGTTGCTTGAGGGTGTAGCCCTCGGCCCTGAGCTTCGTCGCGGTGTCGGCGGGGAAGCCGGCTTCGACGTCGAGGACGTCCGGCAGGTATTGGTCATGGAAGCGCGGCGCGTCCACTGCCTGCTGGATGTTGAGGCCGCCCTCGGCGGTGCTGAGGAAGATGTTGAGCACCGTGGTGGTGATGGTGGGGCCGCCGGGCGAGCCGAGCACCATGCGCACCTTGTCGTCCTTGAGCACAATGGTCGGCGTCATGGCAGAGAGGGGGCGATGATGCGGTGCGATGGCGTTGTTCGGCCCCTGGATGAGGCCGTACATATTCGGCACGCCTTGCTTCGAAGCGAAGTCGTCCATCTCGTTGTTGAGGAGAAAGCCCAGTCCGGTGGCGGTGACATGTGAGCCGAAGCCGTCGTTGAGCGTGGTGGTCACGGCGACCGCGTTGCCCTCACTGTCGAGCACGGAGTAGTGGGTGGTGTCGGTGGATTTCGATTCGGCAACGGTGGCCGCAGGCGGGGGCGGCAGGAAACCGGCGGGACGCTTCAGGTCCTTCGAAGGCGTGGCCTGGTCGAGCACGATGCTTTTGCGCCAGGCATCGGCGTAGGCGAGATTGAGCAACGCAGCCTGCGGGATTTTTGCGTAGTCAGGGTCGCCGAGATAATCGGTACGGTCCATGTAGGCGCGGCGCATGGCCTCGGTGATGCGCTGGACTTCAGCGGGGGTACGATTCCCAAGCCTCGCCAAGTCGTAGGGCCGCAGGATGTTCAGCATTTCGATGAGCGCGATGCCCCCGGCGGAGGGCGGCGGAGCGCTGAAGATCTTGTAACCGTGGTAGGTGCCTTCGACCGGAACGCGCTCCTTGACCTGGTAGCGGGCGAGGTCGGCTTCGGTGATGAGACCGCCGTGTGCCTGCATATCTGCCGCGAGCTTCTTCGCGATCTCACCGCGATAGAAGTCGTCGGGGTCGGCGGCGATGCGCTGCAAAGTGGCGGCGAGTTCGGGCTGGCGGAAGGTGTCGCCGGACTGATAATAGGAACCCCGCTTCGCATCTTGCTGGAAGATCCTGCGCGACTCGGGGAACTTCGCCAGATCGGGGTCGTGCAGCTCGGCAGCCTCCTGATCGCTGAGAACGAAGCCGTCCTCGGCGAGCTTGATGGCGGGAGCGAGGACGGCTTTGAGGCCAAGCTTGCCGTAGTGCTTTTCTGCATAGGCGAGGCCGGCCACAGAACCGGGCACGGCGACGGATTTGTATCCGAGAGTGCTCAGGTCCGGGATCACATTACCCTGTGCGTCGAGATACATGTCGCGTGAGGCTGCGCCAGGCGCTTCTTCGCGGTAATCGATGAAGAGGTTGTGCTTGGCCCCTTTCGCGAGATGCACCAGCATGAATCCGCCGCCGCCGATGTTGCCCGCAACAGGATGGACGACGGCGAGCGCGAAGCCGGTGGCGACAGCTGCATCCACTGCGTTACCGCCCCGTTTGAGGATGGCGACACCTGCATCGGTCGCTTCGTGGTGGACACTGACGACCATGGCGTGGTCGGCGGATACGGGTGTTTCGTCCTGCGCGGCGGCGGCTTGACCGGCAGCCAGAGACACGAAGAGCGCGATGGGGGCAAGGGCCCTGGTTTTGGGCGGCATGGAAGGAGTCTAGCCGAGAATGCGCGAGTGGGTGGGCGCGCTGCTTAGAATGGCGAAGGCATGTCTGTCACGCTGCGCTCCTTTGCGAAGATCAATCTCGGACTGGCAATTGGTCTAGCGCGGCCGGATGGGTATCACGCGCTCGCGACGGTCTACCAGACGATTGCGCTGCACGACCTGGTGACGGTGACGGCGCGCCGCGCCGCAGCTACGCGTCTCACTCTCACCTCAAACGACGAGCGCGTGCCCACGGATGCGCGCAATACAGCCTGGAAGATGGCGGAGCGCGCACTGGCCGTGATTGGCGTCAAGGCCGAGGTTGAGATCCATATCGAGAAGCGGCTTCCGGTGCAGGGGGGGCTGGGTGCGGGGTCGGCGAATGCGGCGGCGGCGTTGCTGGGGCTGGAGCGGGAGCTGGGCACGGAACTGAGCAAAGACAACGGCCTTCGCGTAGCGGCAGAGGTGGGGTCGGATGTCCCGCTGTTCCTGCTGGGCGGCGCAGTGCTGGGTTTGGGGCGGGGCGAGGTGGTCTCTCCGTTGCCGGATCTGCCCGCGATCCCCTGCGTGGTGGCGCTCCCGGAGGTCGGAGTGTCGACGCCTGCCGCTTTTAGGGAATGGGACGCGCGCCATTCCGCATTGACCCCCGAGGCCTCAGCCGATAGACTTGAAGTGTTGAGTCGGTCTGTCTCTGCAGCATGGAGTCAGCCGCACTCCTCCGGTGTCTCTCGGGCGGCCTCTTCGGAAGGGATTTTCGAGGGGAATTCAGCCCAAAGGGGAGACCTGGCCGAGACTCCGCTTCTCGCGCTTGTCCGCACCGGGATGGCAAACGACTTCGAAGAGGTCGTCTTTGCGCAGTATCCCTCTCTTGCAGACATTGTGCGTGTGCTCCACGTCCCCGGCCAGTCTGGTTCAGACCAGTCTGAGGGTGGGGCTATTTATGCTGCGCTTTCCGGTTCGGGTTCGGCCCTGTTCGGGCTGTATGCGACCGCAAGAGCGGCAGATCGAGCGGCAGGGCGTCTTCGGGACCGCGGCATTGTGGCGCTGCGTACCGAAACCTTGCCTCGCGAGCAGTATTGGCGCACGATGTGGGTGGATTAAGAAGCTGTTCGGCGAAACTGCTGGCAGCGTGTCACCCGCCTCTCCGCCAGCAGCCTGTTGGGCGATCGACTAATGGTAGGTCAAGTGCCTTTGGAGCACTTTGTCTAGGTTCGAATCCTAGTCGCCCAGCCACTCTGTTCCAGTGCACCGTGCACCGGAGCCCTGCAGCGGATGCACCAGATGCCGCTGCGTGAGCCAGCGCAGTTCACCAACGCAAACCAGCTTGGGAGATTGTGATGAAGCAAGAGACGGGAGTGGTAACCGAGATCGAGCCGGAGACGGCGAGCAGCAACAACTTTCAACCTGCCCCGGATCGTAAGCCGAAACGCGGGCTGAGCGAAGACAAGCGCTTCAAGATCTTTGCCGGGTCGGGGAACAGACAGCTCGCCGAAGAGATTTGCAAGCAGGTGGGCGTGTCACTGGGGGAGACCAAACTCCAGCGCTTCGCCGATGGCGAAATCTACTTTCAGCTTTTGGAGAATGTGCGCGGCGTGGATGTCTTTGTGGTTCAACCCACATGCAACCCGGTGGACTCGAACCTGGTGGAACTGCTGATCATGATCGACGCGCTGAAGCGCGCCTCCGCCGGCCGCATCACCACAGTCGTGCCGTATTACGGCTATGCCCGACAGGATCGTAAGGACCGTCCGCGGGTTGCCATTTCGTCCAAGCTGGTGGCCGACCTGCTGACCACAGCGGGCACGAACCGCGCTCTCTTCATGGACCTGCACGCGGCGCAGATTCAGGGTTTTTTCAACATCCCGGTCGATCACCTCTTCGCCAGCCCGGTGATGGTGGGCTACTTCAGCAAGAAAAACCTGCCGAACCTGACGGTGGTTTCGCCCGATGCGGGTGGTGTGGAACGTGCGCGCTTCTTCGCGACCAAGATGGGCGCACCGCTGGCCATCGTGGACAAGCGGCGCACGGACATCAACGTAACCGAGGTGATGAACGTGATTGGCGATGTGGAGGGCCGCACCTGCCTGATCATCGACGACATCGTGGACACGGCAGGCACGCTGGTAAAGACAGCACATGCATTGCTGGATGAAGGCGCGGTTGAGGTGTATGCCTGCGCGTCGCATCCCGTGCTCTCCGGGCCGGCAGTCGAGCGCATTGCGAGCTCGCGCATCAAGGAACTTGTGGTGACCAATTCCATACCGCTGTGCGAAGAAGCCAAGGCGGTGGACAAGATCAAGGTGCTGTCGATTGCCGGCCTGCTGGGCGCGGCTATCGAGAGTATTCACATGGAGACGAGCGTGAGCTCGCTCTTTAACTAGGGATCAGCAACTTCTAAACAAAGGGAGTAGAGAACGGTTAACGCCGTTCTCCATGACCGAAAGGAAAACGGAACAATGGCAAGCACAGAACTGGTAACGGCAGTGACCCGCGAGGGTAAGTTCAACAAGAATGCGGCGCGCCGCGTGCGCATGGCGGGCAAAATTCCCGCGGTGATCTATGGGGCGAAGGAGCCCTCCGTTGCCGTGGAGTTGGATCCCAAGCAGATCCTGCGCATTCTGCATTCAGACTCCGGGCACAACACCATCTTCGACGTGGATGTGCAGGGCAGCGCCCGCGTGAAGGCGATGATCGTGGACTGGCAGTATGAGCCGATCAAGGGCAGCCTTCTGCACATCGACCTGAAGCGCATCGCAATGGACAAGGTGATGATCGTCGAGGTTCCGATCCACCTGGAAGGCATTCCGGTCGGGGTAAAAGCTGAGGGCGGCCTGCTGGATCAGGTGTTGCGCGAGGTGGAGATCGAGTGCCTCCCGGCGGACATTCCGCCGCACATCTCGCTCGACGTTACCGGTCTGAAGCTGCACGACGTTGTCCGCGTCTCTGATCTGCCACACGAGGGCAAGTTCAAGTTCATCACCGACGAGGACGCGACTGTTGCGCACGTGACGGTGATCAAGGAAGAAGTGGCACCGGAGCCGGATGCGGTGGCAGCGGCTGCGGCGCCGGCTGAGCCCGAGGTGGTGAAGAAGGGCAAGCAGGAAACGGAGGAGGCAGGCGGCGAGGCTGCCAAGACCGGCGGCAAGAAGTAGGCAGTGCCGCCAGCAGCAATGGAACCCGCGAGCGCAGCGCAGGATGCCGAGGCACGAAGGTCCGACCGGGGACCATTTCTGGTCATCGGGCTCGGCAATCCTGGGATCGAGTACCAGTGGACGCCGCACAACGCGGGGTTCCTAGCTATCGACCGGCTGGCCGAGCGGGCGGGGGCGGTGGTGAGCAATCGCCGCTGCCAGGCAATGACAGTCACGACGCGCATTGCCGGTCGCGAGGTGGTGCTGGCCAAGCCCGGGACCTTTATGAACCTGAGCGGATTGTCGGTTCGGGCACTCGTGGAGGAGTTCGGTGCGACGCGGCTGGACGTACTGGTGTTGTACGACGAGTTGGCACTGCCGCTGGGCACGCTACGGGTACGGGCGGGGGGATCTTCGGGCGGCCACAATGGCGCCAGGTCGATCAACGGAGCGCTGGGCACGGAAGAGTGGGCAAGGATCCGGATCGGTGTAGGGCCGGATGGGTTGGAGACGGCGTCGCGGCGGGGCAAGGATTACCTGCTGACGCCGATGCGAAAGAAGGATCTGGCGGTGCTCGACCAAGTGCTGGATCGCGTCGCCGGAGCAGTGGAAACAGTCATCGTGAGCGGCGTGCCCGCGGCGATGAGCAAGTGGAACGGGCCTGCGGGAAATGACTCCCCGCGGAGCGAGTGAAGAGGAAGTCAGTTTCTGGAGTTCAGG
>DASZGZ010000227.1:0-3688 GCA_035938355.1 Acidobacteriaceae bacterium | reverse complement strand
GACGGTTCCGCGCGCATAGCCCGTGGCACGACGAGGCGAATACTCCGACGGTGGAGCTCGAAGCCGGGACGTTCCACACCTTTCATCTGGAGCCATTTCAGGTGCTAACGCTCGAGGCTGTGCCGGAATAGCGACCCATTTTTGAGCGCGAATCGGGGCGGATTTGTGTCCGAAATCGGCCTTGGGGAACGCATTTGGGGCACGATTGGGT
This sequence comes from Acidobacteriaceae bacterium, assembly GCA_035938355.1. Taxonomy (GTDB): domain Bacteria; phylum Acidobacteriota; class Terriglobia; order Terriglobales; family Acidobacteriaceae; genus KBS-83. The sequence goes on along the minus strand of DASZGZ010000227.1, from coordinate 3,477 downwards.
AGCTCTCGACGCGAGTGGTTGCACTGGGGATAGTGCCGTTTACGCGTGGGTTTGCATCACGGGTTGTGCGGATGGGAGCTTTCGTTTTCCTTCGGATTTGATGAGGACCTGGTTGGGAAAAAGCAGATCCCTCCACTTCGCTTCCCTCCGGTCGGGATGACAACTGTGCGAAGAGCGTGATGCTCGGTCGGGATGACGGGCGCGTGCGGTGGCTGACAGCTTAGCGCTTCGAGCGGACGCGCGTTGCAGGCTTTGCTGAAGTTTTTTCGGAGGCTTCTGTCGACTCGCGCACAATCAGGGTGGGGGCGACGCGCACGGTGGTGGGCTCTTTGCTGATGCGGCCTTCGATCCTGTCGATGAGGATGCCTGCGGCTCTTGCACCCATCTCATAACTCGGCTGCACGACGGTGGTGAGGTGGGGATGAAACGGGCTGTCAACGGCGAGATCGTCGAAGGTGGCCAGCGCGATGTCCTGCGGGCAGCGCACGTTCAACTCCTCGAATGCCTTGAGGACGCCCAGCGTCATGACGCCGTTGCAGACGAAGATCGCGGTTGGCCGTCCGGCGCGCTCGCTGACCGGCCGCTCGAAGATCTGCTTTGCAAGGCGGTAGCCCGAATCGTGGCGGAAATCTCCTTCGAGGATTCTGCCCTTCTCCGCGGGGATGTCCGCTTCGCGAAGTGCTTCTTCATAACCGCGCAAGCGCTCGCGCCCGGTCTGCACGTCGAGCGGGCCGGTGATGATGGCGATGCGGCGATGGCCCTTCTGGATCATGTGACGCACGCATTCGCGCGCGCCGCGCACGTTGTCGAGTAGGACGGCATCCGTCTTTACGCCGGGAACGGTGCGATCGAGACAGACGAGGGCGACGCCGGCGTCGAGCGTGCTTTTGAGATGCGTGGTATCCGTGCCGCTGGCGGAGGCGAGCAGCACTCCGTCGACGCGATAGGAGCGAAGGGCCGCAACAATGCGCCGCTCGCGCCCGATCTGCTCATCGGTGTTGGCGGTCATTAAAAAGTAGCCGCGCTCGAAGGCGGTATCTTCGGCGCCGCGGATGATCTCCGGGAAAAATGGATTGGTAATGTCGGGCAGGACCATGGCGAGCATGCGGGTCTGGCGGACCTTGAGGCTGCGCGCAATCTCATTGGGGGAGTAGTTCAGCTCACGGATGGCGATCTGGACACGCTCGGTGAGTTTGGGGCTGACCTTGCGCGTGCCGCGGATGACATTGGAGACGGTGGCGATGGAAACGTCGGCGCGCTTGGCTACTTCCACAATCGTCGCCATACGATCTGCGCCAAGTCCGTTCGTTTCCGTAGGAGCCATCTGGTTCTGTCAAGAACTGTATCGTGGAATGAAGCGGCCTACAAACCTTTCTGAAACGCACGCCAGATGCATTTATAAACGATTCACGGACTTGCCGTCCGAGGCAGCGGCACCTGCGGTGCGAGCACTGCGGTTCGCTTCCCTTTGGTCGCTCACATTCCGATTCGTGGGTGAACCCGCTAACTGCAGGTTCTTCTGTTTGCACACATGACACGGTTATCCAACGCGATGAAACGAGCGCGGATTAACGAAAGGTTAAAAAATGCTGAAAGGAATTTCTCCGCTTCTGAGTCCAGAGCTGTTGAAGACGCTGTACGAGATGGGGCATGGCGATGAACTGCTGCTGGCGGACGCGCACTTTCCCGGACACACACGGGGGCGGCGCGTGGTGCGTGCCGACGGGCTGAACATCTCGCAGCTGCTGGATGCGATTTTGCCGCTCTTTGCATTGGAGAACGCCCAAGACGCGGTGGCGATGATGCAGCCGGATGCGAGCGATGCGATGAACGCGGATGTGGAGGCTGACTTTTCCGCGGCGATGCGCAGGCATGGTGCGCGGAGTGCGCCTCCGGTACGGATGGCGCGGGCGGCTTTCTATGAGCGCGCGAAGAATGCCTATTGCGTTGTGATGACGGGCGAGCTGCGGGCTTATGGGAATTTGATTCTCACGAAGGGTGTTACACCGGTTTCCTAATTCGCGTTGATGCTGCTCTGGTCGGGATGATGGGATGAGGAGGTTCGAGCGAGCCCTCCTCAGTTTCAATTCCGTCAGTGGGCGGAGGTTGAGCTGCCGGGGCCGCCGGTGGGCTGCAGCGTGGGCAGCCGGTCGTCGACCGATGGCAGCGATGGGAAGGGCTCGTGCGGCTCGGCCTGATACCAGTAGCCGACGGAGTAGAAGTTGTCCGAACGAGCGTTGGCGTGACCATGCTCGATGGTCGCCTTCAAGCTTTTGGTGAACGGGATCGGCGAGTCGAGGTGGAAGCGGTAGACGCTGGAGCGGCCGCCCGCTAACTCTGTGCCGACGACGGGCGCGCCGTAGAGCTGATAAGAGAAAGGCTCGCCGCCGAAGTCCCATGCGCCGAGGAAGTAGTCTTCCGTGCCGGTGCCGGTGATGGAGGGAGTCTTGGCGCCGTCGATGAAGAACATATCGTCGCCTTCGCCCCACCACATGTCCTGGTTCTGCAGGACGGACATGGTGACGCCTACATATTGTCCGTGGCCCTTGGCTTCGAACCAGACGTAGTTGTCTTTGCCATCGAGGTTGGTCTTGTCATTCACAGCCGAGTCGCCATTGCTCTTCCAGTCGGTAGTCCAGCCGTGATTGGGCTGCGACTGCCGGTATTGCGCATGGAAGTAGAGCGTGCCGGATGGGAGCGGATGATCGTAGGTTCGGTAGTCGAGATTGTAGTAGAGAGAGCCGATGGCCTCTTTGCCTTCATTCGTCACAGTGATGCGTGCGTGATGCGCGAAGGGCATGGGGAAGAAGCTGTTCAGGCTTTTGACGCTTCCGACGGAGAGCAGCTCGGATTGCCAGCTGTGATATTCGCCGAGGCCGAGACCGAAGAAGTCACCAATGGGGGCTTCGACACTGGGGTTGGTCTCGTTATCCCAGTACACGCGCAGTACGATGCGCTTGAGGTGATAGGGTTCGTTGTCCGCGATGGTGAACCAGATGTGGGAGATCTCGCCGGGACCATCGACGTCGAGCACGGTCTCTGTGGCACCGGGAGCGACGCGGCGAAAGTCGGCGTTGGCGCCTGTGGGATCGGCGCTGGATGCACGATGCAGGATGTAGGTCTGTTGGACGGTAAGGTCCGGCTGCCAGCCGGGAGTCTGCGCATGAGCGAAAGCTGCAAAGGCACTCAGCGACAAAAGAAGAGCACAACGCTTCATATCTATATTCACCTCGAGAACAGGAGATTCGACTAGTCGATGCCAAGTTTGTGCTGCATTTGTTCCAGGGAGATGCCGCTGGTCTCCGGGTAATAGAAGAGGACAAGGAAGAAGTCGAGGACCATCATGGCTGCGAAAAAGACGAAGGGATAGGCGCCGGAGGATCTGGCCATGACGGGGAAGACGAGCGAGATGAGTGCGTTGAAGATCCAGTGCGCGGAGCTGCCGAGGCTCTGGCCTTTGGAGCGCACGCGGTTGGG
>DASZGZ010000226.1:0-4581 GCA_035938355.1 Acidobacteriaceae bacterium | reverse complement strand
ATCGGGCCTCGCGAACTCGTCCCACGACTTGCTGCGCAAACCTTCCATTGAAATTCCAGCGGACGCAAGTTGCCATAGGGCTTCCGGTCGAACTTTGCCCGTGGGATGGCTTCCGGCGCTGTATGCGTGGAACATTCCGTTTCCCTTATGGTTGAGGATTGCTTCGGCCATGATGGACCGCGCGGAATTGCCCGTACACAGAAACAGGATGTTGTAGTGGTGTGTCGTCATATCGACTTTTAGCTGCAGCATTCAGGACCACAACATGCCTTCGTCGCTGGTTTCAGGGCATACACTTTGACGCTGGCGGCTGCGGAGTTGACGTCGTAGCCGGAGAGCAGTGCGGTCAGATCCTGATGCAGGGTCTGCGATGTGGCGGGTGAGCAGCAGGATTGGGCGTCGTCCCCATCCATTCCCGGCGAGCAGCAAGCGGCCTGGCCTTCGACTTTGGCGTAAGCGTTGAGATCGGCGCCGCTGTCGACGATCTCGACAGATTCGAAACCGGCATTGTGCAGCTCAATGCGGTAGTCGTCGATGCGGATAGCGCCGGCGATACAGCCAACATAGGCGGCGAGGCTCTTCGCGATGGGCTCCGGCAGGTCGGATTTGAGCGCGATGTCGCTGACGGCGAGACGGCCACCTGGCTTGAGCACGCGGAAGATCTCGCGGAAGACGGCGGGCTTGTCGGGCGCGAGATTGAGAACGCAGTTGCTGATAACGCAGTCCGCGGAGGCATCGTCGAGAGGCAGCCGGTCGATGCCGGCGAGAAGGAATTCGACATTGGTGTAGCCGGTGGCGGCGGCGTTGGAGCGGGCGCGCTCGATCATGGCGGGTGTCATGTCGATGCCGATGGCGCGGCCAGCGGGTCCGACCTTCTGCGCGGCGAGGAAGACGTCGAGGCCGCCGCCGGAGCCGAGATCGACGACCACTTCGCCGGGCCTGAGGTGCGCGGTGGCGGTGGGATTGCCGCAGGAGAGGCCCATGTTGGCTTCCGCGGGAATGGAGGTCAGCTCGTCGGCGGAGTAGCCGAAGGCCTCTGCGACCGCTTTGACGCCAGCGTGATCGCTGGAGAGCGTGCTTTCCGCGACGGCTCCGTATTTGGTTTTTACGGAGTCGAGCAACGCATCGAGCTGGGATTCACTCATCATTTCCCTCCTACAACATATCTCGTAAGGCGAATGTATTGGGCTGCAAACATATTTGTCAAGGCAGATATAATCGGGAGCATGGCGACGAAGGCTTCTTTCGAGATGGAGCGATTCTTCCAGGCTCTGGGCGACAGGACGCGACTGCGGCTACTGAACCTGATGGGCGAGCAGGAGATCTGCGTTTGCTATTTCGTGGAGGTTTTGGGGCAGCCGCAGCCGAAGATCTCGCGGCACCTGGCTTACCTACGCAAGGCGGGGCTGGTGGCGGCGCGACGCGAGGGCAAATGGATGCACTACCGGCTGGTAATGCCGCCACATGCCGGGGCTGCCCAGATTCTGCGGGAGACGCTGGGATGGATGAACGCGGACAAGGCGATGCAGGCAGACCTCGCCCGGCTGACCAAGGCTTGCTGCGCGCCGGGGAAGTTCGTGTCACTGGAGGGTGCACCGCGGCCGAGCCACGTGGACGCCGCTGGTTGTGAGGTGTGCTAAGTACCCCGGCGAGGCGGCGGCGCATCTTCTCTCTGCAGTTGGCTGTGCAGTTGGTGACGGCTTGCGTGCGAAAAGCTCGTCGCTTCGGCGGATTCGATGCGGAAAAGGCAGTGGCAAACGGATGCAGAGCGCATTGAGGCGCATCGGGCGTTCTTTGCACAGTTGATTGCCACGCGGGCCGGTGTTGCGCCGGATGGCGAACTAGCGGAGGCGTTTCGGACGACGCCTCGGGAGCATTTTGTGGGCGGCCCGCCGTGGCGGATCCTGTCGCGGCATGGCTTTGTGGAGGCTCCGCACGACGATCCCGCGTTCCTGTACCAGGATGTGGTGGTGTCGCTGGGGGTGAGTACCCTGAACAACGGCGAGCCGTCGCTGCATGCGATGTGCATCTCTACACTGCGGCCGATGAAGGGCGACAGGATTGTGCATGTGGGCGCGGGGACGGGCTATTACACGACGATCCTGGCGAAGCTGGTGGGCGAACAAGGCCGCGTCGATGCATACGAGATTGAGCCGGTGCTGGTGCAGCGGGCGCAACAGAACCTTGGCGGCTTGCCGCAGGTGACGCTGCATGCGCAGAGCGGAGCGGAAGGGCCGCTGCCGGCATGCGAAGTGCTGTATGTGAATGCGGGCGCTACGGCGCCGCTGGCGGTGTGGCTGGATGCGCTGGAGCCAGGCGGGCGGCTGCTGTTTCCGCTGACGCCGGATGATGGCACCGGGGCGATGCTTTTGATCGAGCGGGGAGACGGCGCTGTGTGGCCGGCGCGGTTTCTGTTTCAGGCGCAGTTCGTGGGCTGCACAGGTGCGCGGGATGCGATGGAAGACCGGCGGCTGGCAGAGGCATTTCGTAACCGAAACTGGCACAAGGTGAAATCCCTGCATCGCGATGACAGGCCGGGCGAGAGCTGCTGGCTGGCGGGGCGGGGCTGGTGGCTGTCTACGGCGCAGCCGCCGGCGACGCAGCCGTCGTGATGGCATCGACCGAGCCACGCCGGATGAGCGCGACCCTTGGCGAACACTCAGGGTGCGGGACAACGCGGGGCTTGCGGCGCGGGGCGAATCGTCCTACGATGCACCATCCCTCTACAGCATTGATTCGAGCCTATTGGAGCGCGCATGGTTACCGCACCGACGCAGCCCAGGAGCGCTGTCTCCCGTCTGCCTGGCCGGCGATACGATCACTGGTTTTTCACGGGCATGTCTCTTGTCATGCTCGCAACGGTCTTTGCCGGCTTTGCGCCCAGTTACTTTCTAGCGGGGATGATGCGGGCGCATCTGGCGAGCCCGATCCTGCATGTCCACGGTGCGGCGTTCTCGGCTTGGGTGGTGCTGCTGATTGTGCAATCGGTGCTTGTGGCATCGCACCGGATCAAGATCCATCAATGGCTGGGCTTCGGCGTGTTCGCGCTGGGCGCGTTCATGGCGGTGTTGGGGACGCTGGCAGCGACAGACTCGATGGTGCGCCACCTGGCCGAGGATCGCATTGGGAGCGAGGAGTTTTACATCGTGTCGCTTTCCGAGATGATGGTCTTCGGAGTGCTTCTGGTCTTGGCGTACCGGGCGCGCCGGCGCCCAGCAGAGCACAAGCGGCTGATCTACATCGCGACGACCACGCTGATGGGCGCAGCGATCTTCCGCCTTCCTATGCATTGGGTGCACGCGCGGCTGCATGTGGTGTGCCTGCTGATGTATTGCTTCCTCGCGATCCTGGCGGCGTATGACTACTGGTCCACGCGGAAGGTGAACCGGGCGACGTTGTGGGCGAGCCTCTTCCTGATCGTGGTGGAAGAGACGCGGATGCCCCTGGCGACGACGCCGGCATGGCACGCCTTTGCGGAGTGGGCGGCGCGTTTGTGGGGGTAGGGTCAGAGAGAGTTTTCGAGAGCTTCGGAGGTTTCTTGGGGCCGCAGGCACGTGAGGGAATTGGATCAGGGACGCGGCTGCATTGCTGAAAGGAAGATGTCGACGCCGGTTGTGGCCCAGGATTTTTTCTCGGCAGGTGTTTTGACGAAGGTGGCAGGCAGGCCCAGGGAGGCGCGGATGGTGAGTCCGCTGAGCAGGAGGCCCATGAAGATCTCGACGGCCTGCTCAGGCTCGCCGCACTCAATGTTGCCGAGCTTCTGCTGTGCGCGTAGATAGTTTGCGAGCATGGCGCGGGTCTTGCCGGGGCCGCGATCCCAGAAGATCTGGCCGAGCTCGGGGAACTCCGCACTCTCCGCAATGACGACGCGATGAACGCCGTGGGCCTCTTCCGAGGAGATGAGCTCGAGCAATTCATAGCCGCAATGGATGAGGGTTTCACGCAGGCTGCGGCCTTCGCCGAGTGGGCCGATTCTCTCAAAGAGACGCGACGCCTTGCGTTCGACGAGAGCGGCGAAAAGCGCGGCCTTGCTGGGGTAGCGGGCGTAGAGCGTTTGCTTGGAGGCGCCGGCCCGGCGGGCGATCTCGCTGACACTGGCGCCCTTGAAGCCCTTATCGAGGAAGAGCTCCGTGGCAACGTCGAGCAGGCGCTCGGCGCGTGCGCAGACCTCTTCCGCGGGCGGACGGCCACGGGGGGAGCTGCGCTTTCGCGCGGCAGCTTTGCGTGTTTGCCGGCCCGCGCTTTTCCCTTTCATGAAAGTAAGGATAGCGAATGTGACGAGGCGCAGGGGAGTGAGGTTGCATTAATGTACCGCTTGGTACTATTTTGACTGTGTATGGCGACCACGGTAGCGAGACCGAAATCGGCATCGGGCGGGCGGGCGGCGGGCCACGAGACATGGAAGCCGCGGCACAATCCGTGGGTAATTGCGCTGACTGTGACGCTGGCGACGTTCATGGAGGTGCTGGATACGTCGATTGCCAACGTATCGCTGCCGCACATTGCGGGATCGCTGGCGGCGAGCCAGACCGAGGCGACGTGGGTAATCAGCTCGTATCTGGTGGCGAATGCGGTGATCCT
>DASZGZ010000225.1:0-6460 GCA_035938355.1 Acidobacteriaceae bacterium | reverse complement strand
GCGATCTTTGGCGGCGAAGCGAAGCGCAACGAATTCAATGTGGACGGGCAGAGGCTGATTGCGAGCCAGGGATCGGCGATGTGGTTTCAGCCGATGCCGGGGACGTTTCTCGAGCATTTTTACGATTCGGTCGGGATCGATCCGCGACAGTTTCAATATCAGCGAGACACGAGCGGGATTGCGACCGGCGTGACGCCGTATGCGGGGGACGGCAGCAACTTCGGTTTCTTTTCTGGCGCGGACGCACAGCACCCGAACGGCACGTGGCTGACCGATCCGTGGACGAAGAAGCTGGAGGGCGCGCCGATTCCGGCTGAGGCGAAACGCGAGCTGCTGGCGATGCGAGAGGTGCCGGACCACAGGCCAGTCCCGCGTCGTCATGGCGATGCGGTTGCGCGGCAGCTTGACTCGATCACGCTCGAAGAGGACCTGATGATGCGGCACGGGCTGAGCCGCGATACGATCCGGCGCTATCTCTCGCCGGTGAGCGGAGGCGGCTCCGGCATTGGCGCCGACGCGCTCTCTGCCTACAGCGACTACGCTCCGGATCTGCTGTTTCCGTGGGAGAAGCAGCATGGTCCGCAGATGTTTCCGGGCGGGAATACCGGCGTGGCGCGGCACATGGTGAAGGCGCTGGTGTCGGCCGCGATTCCGGGAGCGGCGACGATGGCGGGCATCTGCCAGGCGCGGGTGAACTTTGCGGCACTCGACCAGCCGGGGCAGCCGAATCAAGCGACGCGGATCCGTTTGCGCTCGACGGTGATTTCTATGGAGCATGAAGGCGAGGCAGCGCGATCGACGCACGTGAAGATCGTCTATCTGCGCGATGGCAGGCTGCATCGCGTGCGCGCCCGATCGGTGGTCCTGGCGAACGGCAACTGGACGATCAACTCCATTGTTCGCGATCTGCCTGCGGAGTACCGACATGCGTATGCGCAGTTCTTTCGAGCACCGTGCATCATGGCGAATGTGGCGGTGCGCAACTGGCGCTTTCTGGCGAAGATGGGCATCAGCCAGTGCCAGTGGTTCGGCGGAATCGGCAACTACCTGGCCGTGCGGCGCGTGGCCACATTTGGCGGAGGCGCGCCTGCGCTCTCGTCTGACAGTCCTACAGTGCTGACGCTGAAGATTCTGTTCGCGAATCCCGGGAAGTCGCTACCCGAGCAGATCAACACGGGCCGTTACCAGATGATGACGACGCCCTTCAGCGTGTATGAGAAGCAGCTTCGCGAGCAGTTCGCGAGTATGTTCGGAGGCCACGGCTTCGAGGGACGCCGCGATATAGCGGGCATCATTCTGAACCGGTGGGGCCATGCGTATCTCACGCCGCAGCCGGGATTTTTCTTCGGCAAGGATGGCAAGCCCGCGCCGGCGGAGCTGATGCGGCGTCATCCGTTCGGACGTATTGCGTTCGCGAATTCGGATTTGTCGGGGATTATGGACCACCGCGCTTCGATCACCGAGGCGCACCGTGCCGTGCAGCAGGTGCTGGCGTTTGCCTGATGCATGCGCAGAATGGGGAATGACGGTGGTGGGTCAATTTGAAATCAAAATCATCGCACCTTCGTGAATCTGGCCTCCGCGATAAGGGCCGTCGCCATCAGCGTCAAATTGCGGCTCATCAAACCAAACCCAGTAGACAGTAGCTTCACCAAGGGCGCTCTTCTCCTGCCGGGTCAGGCCGTCATTCCACGGACCGCCGATCGCAATCACCTCCAGGGGCGGCTTTCCTACGGTTCCTGATGCCCCTTTGGCCCAGAAAAAGTCCGGAGAGACACGAATGCGATCATTTGCAGAAAACCTCGACATAAGAACTCCATCTTCCGCTGATGCAGATGTGGCCGCAACCCTGCGGGTGTTCAAAATGACCGGCTACCGAGATGACACGACACTGGGGAAGAGTCTCTAATGAAGACATGCCGCCAACCACCGCAAGCCGCCTGCACCTGAGCGAGATCGCTCCTCACCTTGTTCAGTCCGAGATCCGCTCGATGACGGTGGAGTGCGACCGCGTGGGCGGCGTGAACCTGGCGCAGGGAGTGTGCGATACGGAGCTGCCGCCGCCGGTGCAGGAAGCGGCGATCGCGGCGATCGAACACGGGCACAACATCTATACGCGGCTGGACGGCATTGCGCCGCTGCGCTCCGCGATCAGCCGGAAGCTTGCGGATTACAACGGCGTGCACGCGAACCCTGAGACGCAGGTGTTGGTAACCTCGGGCGCCACGGGTGGGATGTATGCGGCGTGCCTGGCGCTGTTCGACCCGGGCGACGAGATCATCCTGTTTGAGCCGTTTTATGGCTACCACCTGAACACGATGCTGACGTTGCGCATCCGGCCGGTGCCGCAGCCGCTGGCGGCAGGGACGTGGGAACTGGATGTCGATGCGCTGCGTGCGGCGGTGACACCGAAGACGCGCGCGATCCTGATCAACACGCCGTCGAATCCCGGCGGGAAGGTGTTTACGCGCGCGGAGCTGGAGGCGATCGGCGAGATTGCGCTGGAGCACGACCTGTTCCTGCTGACGGATGAGATTTACGAATACTTCCTGTTCGGCGGCGCGAAGCATGTGAGCGCGGCTTCCCTGCCCGGGCTGGCGGAGCGGACGATCACGATCTCGGGCTTCTCGAAGACCTTCGCGATTACGGGTTGGCGGATCGGGTATCTGGCGGCGGATGCCAAGTGGATTCCGTCGATCGGCTACTTTCACGACCTGACGTATGTGTGCGCGCCGTCGCCGGCACAATATGGTGCGGCAGCGGGACTGGCTCAGCTTAATACGAGCTTCTACCGGCACATGTCGACTGATTACGAGAAGAAGCGCGATCTGTTGTGCTCGGCGTTGAACGAGGCGGGGCTGACGCCTTCTGTTCCGGATGGGGCGTATTACGTTCTGGCGGATGCGACGATTCTGCCCGGCACGACAGCGCGGGAGAAGGCGCGGGCGCTGCTGGCGAAGACGGGTGTGGCGGCGGTGGCTGGCTCGGCGTTTTACGCGAAGGGGCGCGGGGAGAATCTGCTGCGCTTTTGTTTTGCGAAACAGGATGAGGCGCTCGAGGATGCCTGCGTGCGGCTGACTTCGGCTAGCTTCTAAGCGGGTGCGCTGCGCGCGTCAGCATACTCCCACCCTACGCTCTGCGTAGGATGGGGCACCCATGTTGTGGTGATGCTGACGAATAGATCCCTCCACTTCGCTTTGCTCCGGTCGGGATGACAACCATCTAATCAGCCGCCGATGGCTTCTCCCGCCAGCGCTACATCGACATCGTCGTGGCAGAGCTCTTCTTTGTCGCGGTTGCGCCATGTGCCGTAGGCATGACGGGCTGCGGCTAAGGCGAGGAGCAGCAATGCGAGACTGCAGACGCCGTTCCAGTGCCAGCGCTCCCAGGCGTGGGCGCCGAGCCAGGAGCCGAGTGCGCCAAAGATGAAATACGTGGTCATGTAGACGGTGTTGATGCGGCTGCGTGCGCCGAAGGCGGTGCCCGGGCAGTGGGCGAGGGAGAAGATGCGGGTCTGATTACTGACCTGAGTGGTCTGCGCGCCGGCGTCCATCAGCAGGACACCCACGACGAGACCGGCGACGTGATAGCCGAAGATCCAGGTGACGCCCCAGGAGAGGATGAGCATCGAGAGACCCATGGAGATGACGCGGCGCGAGCCGTAGCGGTCCGCCAGGCGGCCGGCGATGGGCGCAACCGAGGCGCCGATGGCACCGAGCACGCCGAAGCTGCCGGCGACGCCCGCGCCGAGGCGGTAGTGCGGCGAGCCGAGGAGGAAGACGAGTGTCGTCCAGAAGGCGCTGAAGGAGGCGAAGACCAGCCCGCCAACAGTGGCCGATTCGACGAGCAACGGCTGGGTGCGGAGCAGAGTCCAGAGAGAGAGGAGGGCACGGCCGTAGGGCATGGGCGCGCGTGGAGGCAACAGCGGCAGGGCGCGGAGGAGAAAGAACGCGAGTGCGAGGCAGAGGACAGAAGCGATGAGAAAGACGGCGCGCCAGTTGAGCCATTCCCCGATCCAGCCGGAGAAGGTGCGGCTGAGCAGGATGCCGAGCAGCAGGCCGGTCATGACGGAGCCAACGGCACGCCCGGCGTTGGCGGGAGTGGCAATCTCGGGCGCGATGGGCAGCAGGACGTGCGTGACGGCGGCCATGGCGCCGGTCAGGATGGTGATGAGCACCATGGGGACGAGCGAGTGCACGACGGCGGTGACGAGCATCGACAGCACGAGGCCGGCGATCATTTTGAAAATAAGGGCGCGGCGCTCGAGGACATCGCCGAGAGGGACGAAGAAGAGGAGGCCGATGGCGTAGCCGGCCTGGGCGGCGACGGCGACGTGGCTCATCTGCGCCTCAGTGACATGGAGGCTGCGGGCCATCTCGATGAGCAGAGGCTGATTGAAGTAGAGGGCGGAGACGGTGATGCCGGTGGCGAGGCCGAGCAGGGGTATCAGGCGCTGGCGGTTCGAGGATGCAGGCGCAGTGGGGTTCTGCTGAAGGTCCGCCTGGGGGATCGCTTCCATATAGGTCTAATGTTACCGGTCAGAGGCGGATTGCTCCGTGGCGAGCCAACGTGGTAACCAATGGTCGCATCACACGGCAAAGCACTTACAGCACATAATTTGTAGCAAGTAATTGCAGTATCTGCCTCTATGACGGAAGGCCGTCCACACTCCACCTCGAGCGCTTGGCGCGAGCGACTTGTCGCCTTGCGCAATGTACCGCCCGTGCTCGGGATCCTCTGGAAATCGGGTCGCGCGGTTGTGACCTGGGGCATCCTGCTGCGCATTGTGGTTGCCACTCTTCCCGCCGGCATTGGCGTGGTTGCGGCCTGGATCCTCAACGGCGTCGAAAACGCGATCCTGCACAAAGGACTGCCGCAATATTTCTGGTGGGCGGTCGGCGGCGAGGTGGTGCTGAACGTGGTTGTCGGGCTGCTGAGCCGCGGCATCGATTACTCCGACAGCCTGCTGGCCGACCGTTACACGCACTTTGTGAGTGTGCAGGTGATGCGCCAGGCGGCGCAGCTTGACTTGACTACCTACGAAGATCCGGTCTTCTACGACCGGTTGGAGCGGGCGCGCGTCCAGGCCACCGATCGGCTGGCGATGATCCAGCAGATGGGCCGGCTGCTGCAGCAGACCATGACCACGGTGATCTGGACCAGCATTCTGTTCTATTACTCGCCGTGGCTGCTGCTGCTGCTGGCACTGGGCGTGCTGCCTACCTTCATGGGCGAGACACACTTCGCTTTCCTACGCTATGCATTGAACTTCCGCCAGACGCCGGCGAAGCGGCAGATGGACTACCTGCGACAGACGGCGGGCAGCCGCGAGGGCGCAAAAGAGCTGAAGCTTTTCAACCTGAGCGAGTTCTTCACCGGCCGCTTCGATGCTCTCTCGCAGCAGATCTACAAAGACAACGTCGCGCTTTCGCGCAAGAAGCTGATTGCCGGGGGGCTGCTGGGCGTCATTGCGACGCTCGGCTACTACGGTGCGTATGTCTTCGTGATCTGGCGGGCCATCGGCGGCCACTACTCAAGCATCGGCGTATACGCGCTGTTGACGGGCGCCATCATCCAGGCGAGTTCGAATCTGCAGCAGGTCTTCTCGCTGGCCTCAGGCGTCGCTGATCAGGCGTTGTTCCTTACCGATCTGCTGGCCTTCTTCGAGATGAAGCCGACGGTGGAGTCGAAGGTGGGCGGATTGAAGGTGCCGCGGCCGATTCGGCAAGGATTTGAATTTCGGAATGTGTCGTTCGCGTATCCCGGAACGGAACGGCGGGTGTTGCGGGATTTCAATTTCCGGCTGCGCCCGGGCGAGCGCATCGCGCTGATCGGCGAGAATGGCCAGGGCAAGACGACGGTGGTGAAGCTGATCACGCGGCTTTACGACCCGACCGAGGGGGAGATCCTGCTGGACGGCGTGAACCTGCGCGAGTACGACCTGGACGATCTGCACCACGAGATGGGTGTGATCTTTCAGGACTTTATGCGCTACGAGATGACGGCGCGCGACAACATCGGCGTAGGACGCGTGGAGCGCGAGCACAGCGAAAACGAGATCGAACTGGCGGCAGAGCAGAGCCTGGCGGCGAGCGTGATTGCCAAGCTGCCGGGTCATTACGACCAGATGCTGGGGAGGCGGTTCGAGGGCGGAGTCGAGCTCTCAGGCGGTGAGTGGCAGAGGGTGGCGCTGGCGCGCGCCTATCTGCGGGACGCACAATTGCTGATCCTCGACGAACCGACGGCGGCGCTCGACGCCCGGAGCGAACTGGAGGTCTTTGAGCGCTTTGCCGAGCTGACCGAGGGCAAGATGGCACTGCTGATCTCGCACCGTTTCTCCACGGTAAGGATGGCAGACCGCATCGTAGTTCTAGAGGGCGGCCGTCTGGTGGAGGAAGGCACCCACTCGGCGCTGATGGCGCTGGGGGGCAGATACGCGGGAATGTTCGAGATGCAGGCA
>DASZGZ010000224.1:0-3055 GCA_035938355.1 Acidobacteriaceae bacterium | reverse complement strand
ATCGTGGATCGGCGGCGATCGCGACGGCAACCCATTCGTCACGCAGGACGTGACAATTTCGGCGATCACGGACGCGCGGGAGCATGTCCTGGCGTTCTACCGGGAGCAGGTGCAATCGCTCTTCGACCTGCTGACCAGCTCTGTGCATCAGGTAGACACGAGCGCGGCCCTGCGCAAGAAACTCGAAGGCTACCTGGCGCAGACCTCCCACGCAGCTACCGAAACAACGGAGCGCTATGCGCTGGAGCAGTACCGCCGTTTCCTGTCGTGTATGCAGCAACGGCTGGACGGAGACGCCGAAACACCTGGGGCGCTGAAGCCATACGGCGACGCGACAGAGTTTCGCGAGGATCTGTTGCTGCTGCGTACCAGCCTGGCGGAGAATCGCGGCGACCGCATCGCTGCGGAACTCGTGGATCCGCTGCTGCTTCAGTTGCGTACCTTCGATCTGCATCTGCATACGCTCGATGTCCGCCAGCATGCGCGCCGCCATGAAGCAGCGGTGCGCGAAGTGGCCTCTGCCGCCGGTTGTGCAGCTGCAGAGGGCAGAGCTGCGGAAGCGCTGAACGGGGAGAGCGAAGATGTGCTGGATACGCTGCGCACTATTGCCCGGCTGCAGCAGGGACCGCAGCGCGAGGCCATCCGGCAGTATGTGATCAGCGGGGCGGCTTCGGTGGAGGATGTATTGCGCGTGGTGGGGCTGGCGCGCATTGCCGGCGTGCAGGTGGAGGGCGGCAATGGATTGCACGGCCTGATGCCGGTGCCGCTCTTCGAATCGATCGAAGATCTGCAACGCGCGCCGGAGATATGCCGCGCGCTGTGGAGCTCGTCCGAATATCGCAAGCTTCTCGCGTCGTGGAACAACATCCAGGAACTGATGCTTGGCTACTCCGACTCGAACAAAGACGGCGGCATGCTGACCAGCACCTGGGAGATCTATCGCGCGCACCGCGCGCTGCATCAGGTAGCGAAGGAATGCAGTGTGCATCTGCGGCTGTTCCACGGCCGCGGCGGCACAGTGGGCCGTGGCGGCGGGCCGACGCACCGCGCTATTTACGCACAACCCTTCGACAGTTTCGAGGGGCAGCTGCGCATCACCGAGCAGGGAGAAGTCCTGAGCTTCAAATATGGTGACGTTGTTCTGGCCGAGCGCAACCTAGAGCTGATGCTGGCGGCATCGCTCGACGCGCTGGCACGGCCGAACGATCGGCTTGGTGACGGGCGGCTCAGTGGCCGGATGGAGCCGGCGTGGGAAGCGGCGATGAACACGCTTTCTGAAGAGAGCTTTGCGTTTTATCGCGAGCATGTTGTCGAGGATGCCGAAATCCTCGAGTACTTCGAGCAGGCCACTCCGGTGGCGGAACTCGAGAATGTGCGCATCGGCTCGCGTCCGTCGCGGCGCAGCGGTAAGCGGAGCTTGGCGGACCTGCGCGCCATTCCATGGGTCTTCGGCTGGACGCAGAGCCGGCATCAACTGCCAGCGTGGTTCGGGGTGGGCTACGCGCTCGCTCGCTTTGCGGAGCGCGATCTGCCGCTCTTGCGAGCGATGATGGCGCGCTTCCCGCTGTTCATCGACCTGGTGCGCAATGTGGAGATGGCGCTGGCCAAGTCCGACTTCGGTATCGCGAAGCTCTATAGCGAACTGGTAAGCGACAAGGCTCTCCGTGAGCGCGTCTACAACATGCTCAAAGAAGAATTTGAACGGACGGAGCAGGCGGTACTGCTGGTGACAGGGCAGACGGCTCTGCTCGAATCCAATCCCGTTCTGGCCCGGTCCATCCGGCTGCGCAATCCGTATGTCGACCCCATGAGCCTGATCCAAGTGGAGCTGCTGCGGCGCAAGCGCGGCGGCGACAACTCCGATGCGCTCAATCGCGCGCTTGGCGCGACCATCAACGGGATCTCCGCGGGTCTGCGCAATACGGGCTGATACGGTTCTTCAGTTCCGGGTGATCACGAGAGCTGAAGGAATCGGCTTATTTGCGTTTTCCTGACGTTCACGCCGGGCGTTGGCAAGGGAGAGCCTGGCTGCCGCCATCAGCCTGTCCACGCTGTCGCCATCCAAGGGGAAGCAACTGGTGCCGATGCATGCCGTCACCGGCCTTCCGTCTTCGGGCAGGGTGAGAAGAGCGGCCTCGCGCACAGCGGCGCGCAGATCGCGAACACGGTTTTCCGCGACGTCGGACGGCAGTCCTGGGAAGAAGATTCCGAACTCGTCGCCTCCAAGCCGGGAGACGACGTCGCCTTCACGCACAGTGAGGCGGAAGCAATCGGCTACCTGCCGCAGCATGCGGTTCGCGTCCGCCAACCCGACCGTGCGGTTGATCTCGCCAAAAGCATCGAGATCACAGACGACAAGGATGGCAGTTTGATTCGCAACCCGGCAGCGGTCGAGCTCGCGAGCGAGTCGCGCAAAGAACGCCTCGGAGGCCAACAGCCCAGTCAACAGGTCCGTTTCGTGCGGTTCGCCTGTGATCAACGCGTCTGCGCGAGTGCCTACGGTCCCGGCCCCGGATGGCGCCGGGGCAGATTGTGGGGGTGCGGGTGCGGCCGCTGCTTCCGGCTGCGCTGCCGCAATAAGCACTGGAATGAAGTTCGGTAACGCAGGTGGCTGAGCCTGTTCCGCGGTCTGGGCGATCTCGGTGGGCTCTCGCTTGTTAAGCGGCGCCGACCAGTAGACTACTGCGGATGCCGATGCGACCACCGCCATGGCGAAGAGACTCAGCGGTATCGGCCAGCCCTGATGCGCGGCGAGCGCAGCCAGGAGTGCGCCGAAGATGGGGAGAATCGCGAGAAGTGTACGCGGCAGTGGCGAACGGGGCATTTGGTTTGCTGTCGTGGCCGTAAATGGTGAAACCGGCTCGTGTTGAGCATAGCGCCGGATAGCACGCGAAAGGTCGGGCCTTCGGTACCTGCCCTTACAACTTTCGGGCAAGAAAGAATTCGAAGACCTGGTCGATATGAGGCCCTAAGACGGCGCCGTCCGGTCGCCCCATTCCTGCTCTTGTATCCTCAGACACGTGAAGAATTGCAGCATCTGGCGGGGCGTTGTTCC
>DASZGZ010000223.1:0-3490 GCA_035938355.1 Acidobacteriaceae bacterium | reverse complement strand
AGCCAGCCGGGCCCATGAGCTCTCGCCGGAGGAGCAGGCTATTTACCGGTCGCTCAATCCTGAGCGGATGCCGGAACACATCGCGATCATTATGGACGGCAACGGCCGCTGGGCCGGTCGCCGGAGCCTGAAGCGCTTTCTTGGCCACCAGCAGGGCGCCGAGGCGGTGCAATATGTTGTCGAGACCGCGTCGCGGATCGACCTGCCGTGGCTGACGCTGTACGCCTTCTCGCTCGAGAACAACCTGAAGCGCCCGAAGACGGAAGTGAACTTCCTGATGCGGCTGCTGCGTTCTTATCTCATTAACAATGTGAAGCGCATGAACGACAACAACGTGCGCATTGCCTATATCGGGCGCACGCATGAGCTGCCCACCGAGGTGCAGGAGCAGATGCAGCAGGCTGCCGAGGCGACGGCGCGCAACACGGGCACCGTGCTGACGCTGGCGCTGAATTACGGGGCGCGGTCGGAGATCATCGACGCGTTTGCTGCGCTGTCGCGTGAGCGCGCTACGCAGGGGCGGAACGTGGAAGGCATCACGGAAGAGGATCTGCACCGGCATCTGTATACGGCGCACATGCCGGATCCCGACCTGGTGATCCGGACCTCGGGCGAGATGCGGATCTCGAACTTCCTGCTGTGGCAGATTGCGTATTCCGAGATTTTTGTGACGGAACGCTTCTGGCCGGATTTCCGCGGCGTGCATCTGCTGGAGGCGATTGCGGAGTATCAGCAGCGCGAGCGGCGGTATGGCGGGCTGAAGGCGCACACGGATGAGGAGATTCCGGAGCATGCCGGGGTGCTGGTGCCGCGGTAGCCATCACTTCCTCTTGAGCTAAGTCGTCGTCTCCCGAAGATAAACCAGGGCCTGTTCACGAAAATTAGCTGAGGCTATCTGCGCCTTGGCGGATGAGCCGTTTTTGGGGGCTATGGCGGATGTCTAGGAATGCCTCAACCGATCGGGATGCGACCGAGTGGCTACCTCAAGCAGAATTTGGCCGAAGAGTTCGGACAGTTCAGGGCCGCCCCAGCCGCGAAGAACTCAACCACATGCTCAACCTGCCTCAATAAAATCCGTAATTTAGACAATTCTACGTCTCCTCGAAAATAATTCATTCGATTCCGTTCTCATGTCGATTCGGCCGCGCCCCGTTCGACGTGTCAGCAGAGAGCCAGTACGAAAGCGAGCAACAGCGATCCAACTGCGCTCTCAATCTGAGTTCACCGGTTATCCAACAAATAGCTAAACCCGAAACGAAGGCACCCAACCATCGCTCAACCCAAAGGAGATTTCGCAATGCGATTCATGGTCATCATCAAAACAACCCCAGAGGCAGAAAAAGAAGGCGCCCTCCCCGATCCAAAGCTCCTACTCGAGATGGGCAAGTACAACGAAGAGCTCATGAAGGCTGGCGTCGTGCTCGCCATGGATGGTCTCCATCCCAGCTCCAAAGGCAAACGCGTCAAATTCACCGGCGGCTCTCATACCGTCATCGACGGCCCCTTCACCGAGGCCAAAGAGCTCATCGCCGGCTTCTGGATTTGGAAGGTCAACAACATCGAAGAGGCCGTCGAATGGGTCAAGCGCTGCCCCTGCGAGCCCGGCGCCGAAGTCGAAATCCGGCAGATCGGTGAGATGGAAGACTTCGCCCCCGTCCTGTCCGAAGAGCAGATACAGCACAAAGTAGCGAAACGGGCTCATCTGCCGAATCAGACCTTCAACAAATAGCCGCGGTCCAGGGTGCGCTCGTTTAACTGATGGAGGAGCCAGGGGTAGCAGCTTAGCGGCGGTTGAGGTTGGTTGAGCGGCGCTTCGCGCCGATATCGAACGATGGATACTGCCAGATCCTTCGCTCCACCTTCGGTTACGCGCAAGATGACAGAGTGATGCGGGCCGAAGGAGCGGTCGGGGACGGATGAGGAGATTCCGGAGCAGGCCGGGGTGCTGGTGTCGCGGTAGCGGCGAAGACTAGGGACAAACGACCGGGAACGACGTCGGGGTGATATCCGCCGTCATTTGCGAAGCAACATGCTTCGTGCTGAGTAATCTGGCATCTTCTGTCTCCGAACGTGCAGTCTCGCAGGAGACCGCATCGAGGCGTCCCTTTTCGAATTCCACAAGTACAACGCCCTTGGACTCGGACGCAGCCCGAATGAAATAGTGCTTGCCCGCTTCCAGAACGAGATCAACCTTCCCGCCATGGGCGGGCGTCTTTCCATAGCTGGCAAAGAAGGTGTGTGGACCGGATTGTAGTGCGAAGCTGATGAGAAGATTATTTTTGACGTAAAAGCCTTCCCGGAAACTGAAAAGGCGGCTTTTACCGTCGAAGACCTGTCCATAGAAGAGACCAGTATGAGTACCGGGCACACCGGAGGTCATGCGATTACCGTGCATGTAAAAGGTGACCATCGCGCTTTTTTCGGCTTCCTGCGCAGAGGAGCCATCGGCATGCATAAGCACAGCCGCGAGAGAAAAGAGCATCAGTCTTCGTTTCATGTTGATCGAAGATGAAGATATCTCGGTTCGAGCAATTTGTAGACATAACGAAAGTGGAACCTATCGTCGCCTGCTACTTCCTCCGAGCAGGGTGCCCAGGGCGCCGCGGATCGGATCGCGGCCTACCTGTGAGCCGATGGCGCGTGCGGCGCTGTTGACCATCGCCTGTCCGGGGGACATGCGGCGGGAGTTGCCGCTGCCGAAGAGTGCGCCCATCGCTTCATTCAGGAGGCCGCCCGCCGCTCCGGCCACGCCGCCGGAGGGCGCATTCTGCTGCAGCGTGGTCTGTGCCTGCGTCTGCACTTGCTCGCGCTGCTGCATCTGGGTGTCGGTGGGGGAGTGCTCGGCTTTGCCCGTGAGGCGCTCGTAGGCGGACTCGCGGTCGACGGCTTTTTCGTAGACGCCGGCGACGGGCGAGCTGGCGATGATCTGCTTGCGCTGCTCTGGCGTGATGGGGCCGATCTGGCTGGCTGGCGGGCAGACCATGGCGCGCTGGACGATGCCGGGTGTGCCGCTCTCATCCAGGAAGGACACTAATGCCTCGCCTACTGCGAGCTGGGTGATGACGGCGGCGGTGTCGAGCTTGGGGTTGGTGCGGAAGGTGTCGGCGGCGGCTTTGACGGCCTTCTGGTCGTTGGGGGTGAAGGCGCGCAAGGCGTGTTGCACACGGTTGCCGAGCTGGCTGAGGACAACCTGCGAGACGTCATTCGGGTTCTGGGTGACGAAGTAGACCCCGATGCCCTTGGAGCGGATGAGGCGGACGACCTGCTCGATGCGCGCGCCGAGGGCAGAGGGCAAGTCATTGAAGAGCAGATGCGCTTCGTCGAAGAAGAAGACGAGCTTGGGCCTTTCAGCATCGCCGACCTCGGGCATGCGCTCGAAGAGCTCCGATAGTAGCCAGAGCAGGAAGGTGGCATAGAGCTGCGGCGACTGCATCAGCTTGTCGGCGGCGAGGATGTTGACGACGCCATGGCCGTTCTGGTCGGTCTGCAG
>DASZGZ010000222.1:0-8358 GCA_035938355.1 Acidobacteriaceae bacterium | reverse complement strand
TTTGTCCATGCAACCTGCATCCTAGCGCAGCTATGCGTTTTTACCGTCATCGATGGGAAACGATCGTGCACGTTACCACTTAAACGACGGAAAATAGGCCATTTTCCGGAGGGAAGGAGACAGAAACGCCGGTCCTGAACGCCGGCCCTGGCTTTTTTGCTGAGCAAAAAATCACAGCGCTTCTGCTTGACAGGGCTTCGTTGTAACGCCTAATCTCGCATCGTTTTTATAAATTATCGGGAACGTACCCGAAACTTTCACAGAGGCCAACTGATGCAAACCATACACAGAGGTAGTTTTCCGCTGGGCTCATGGCTTATCCAACTCACCATGCTGCTCGCGCTGTGGGTGGGTTTGCCCTCGATTTTGCTAGCGCAGATCGACCAGGGCACGATTACTGGCACGGTGACTGATAGCACCGGAGCGGTAGTTCCAAACGCTCAGGTCATCCTTACAGAGAACGATACCGGCCTGGTGTTGAAGAGCACCACGAACAAGGGCGGGGTTTACGTCTTCTCGCCGGTTAAGATTGGCAACTACGCCGTAACCGCATCCGCGCCGGGATTTTCCACGGTTTCTCTGCCCGGACTGGTGCTGAATGTGAACCAGCGGCTCTCGGCCGATGTCAAACTGCAAACCGGCAACGTAGCGGAAACCGTCACTGTGAACGCCGGCGTAGCGCAGTTGTTGGAGACGCAGCAGTCGTCGACCGGGCAGGTGGTCAGCTCGGAGGTCATCAATGACACTCCGCTCAATGGACGCAACTACGTCTTCATCGCGCAATTGACGGCCGGCGTGACGCAGTCCAACGGGTCGCGCGGCGAAGGCAAGGGCGATTTCAACGCCAATGGGCAGCGCGCAGAGCAGAACAACTTTGTGCTGGATGGCGTGGACAACAACTCGAACGCGGTGGACTTCCTGAACGGCGCGAGTTTCGTAGTCAAGCCTCCGCCGGACGCGCTGGCCGAGTTCAAGGTGCAGACCAGCAACTACGATGCACAGTTTGGTCATTCCGCGGGCGGCGTGATCAATGCATCCATCAAGAGCGGCAACAACAACCTGCACGGCAACCTGTGGGAGTACTGGCGCAACGATGCGCTGGACGCCGTGGACTATTTCGCGAAGACCAAGCCGAAGTACCGGCAGAACCAGTTCGGCGGCACCATCGGCGGCCCGATCATCAAGGACCACCTCTTTTTCTTTGGGGATGTCGAAGCCAACCGGATCATCTTTGGCGAAACGGACACCTATACGGTACCTACCACGCTGATGCGCCAGGGCAACTTCACCGAGTTGCTGGACCCCGCTCTGAGCGGCCAGAGCCAGCCCGTGCTGCTCTACCAGCCCGGATTGAATGGCTCGGCGCTTCTGGCCTGCAATGGCCAGCAGAACGTGTTCTGCCCCACGCAGATCAATTCCATCGCACAGGGCCTTCTCAATCTTTATCCATTGCCCAACGCTAATGGCGGCAAGACCTATAACAACTACGTTCTGAACCGCAACAACCTGGACAACACCGTGCAGTGGGATGGCCGCATCGACTGGAACGCGAGCCAGCACGACCAGGCGTTCTTCCGCATGAGCTATTACAACGAGCGCGGCAACTACGCCCCGCCGCTCGGTCCGATTCTCGACGGCGGCGGCTATGGGTCCGACGGACCGACCATCAACATGGGAGAAAACTTCGCGTTGAGCGAGACTCATGAGTTCACCCAGACGCTGGCAAACGAGTTCCGCTTCGGCTACAACTGGGGCCATTTCCAATTTCTGCAGCCCGGTTCTGAGGAAGACATCGCGCCTACGGTGGGTCTAGGTGGCATTCCCTTCCAGCAACATAACGGCGGCCTGCCCAGCACCAGCATTAGCGGCATCAGCAGCTTTGGCTCGCCGGGCTTCTATCCGGCGATCGAGTACGAGAACGTCTTCCAGATCCTGGATAACGTGACGAAGGTCGCGGGCAACCATACCCTGAAGGGCGGCGTGGCCTTCCAGCATGTACGCTTCTCCACCACGGCACCTATCAATCCGCACGGCGGATATAACTACACCGGCTTCTACACCTCGAGTCCTGGGCAAAGCTTTACCGGGTCGGGCGTTGCCGACTTTATAGCGGATCAGCAGAGAAGCGCCGGGCTATCCAATTACTTCAACATCGATAACGTGCGCTGGTACAACTCCGGATACTTCCAGGACGATTGGAGGATCCTGCCGCGGCTGACCCTGAACCTGGGCATCCGCTACGACTGGTACCAGCCCACGCAGGAGCGCCATGACAACCAGGCGAACTGGTATCCAACGTCGATCAGCGGACCGGGCTCGGGCACGGCAAATTATGTGTTGATCAATAGCAAACGCAACGTGCCGCTCGCGCCCACCTTCCTGGACCTGATCGCCAAGAACAACATCAACCTGGTGTATACCAGCAATCGCTCGCTGATAAATTCGCAAGATACCAACGTCAGCCCGCGAGTGGGCTTCGCCTACAGTGCCACCGACCGGTTCGTGGTGCGCGGCGGCTTCGGCATCTTCTTTGGCGGCCTGGAGAGCATTGGCGGCGCGCCAAATCCGGGCTTCAATTATCCCTTCTCCTTCTCTTCCGGTTTTCCTGCGCCGGGCTGCGACAGCGCCACAAACACCTGTCCTACCGACGGCCTCACTTTGGCAACGGGCTTTCAGAATGCGATCAATCAGGGACTGCAGAACTTCCTCAGTACGCCCGGCCTGGTCGGATCGCAAACACAGTTCCGTTCTTCCTACAGCGAGCAGTACAACCTCTCGACGCAGTACGCCTTTTCACCCACGCTTAGCCTCACCACGGGATACGTGGGGAATGTCTCGCGTCGCCTGACCGCTTTCCCGGACCAGAATGCCCCGTTCGGATTGGTGGGCCCCTCGGACAATTCCCAGAACATCCGGCCTTTCCCGGGATTTGGCGGCTCCCAGTTCATCGCCTACGAGGGCGTAGGCAGCTTTAACTCCGCCCAGGTGACGCTGGAGAAGCGGAACGCGAACGGGCTGTACTTCCTCGCAACCTACACCTATGGTCACGCGCTGGATGACACGGCCACGCCACTCGACGGCGGCGCGGGCACCTATCGCAGCGCACTCATCCTGCCTATCGGCTATGAGTACACCAACTCCGACTGGGATGTGCGCCACCGCGTCACTCTGAACGGCAGCTATCAACTGCCCTTCGGGCAGGGACGCCGGTTCCTGAACCGGGGCGGCGTGGTGAACGAGTTGGCAGGCGGATGGTCGGCCGATCTGGTATTCGTGGCACAGACCGGCAACCCATTTACCGTAACCCCGAACATCAGCACGGCAAACGGCGCCAACACCGTTCGGGCTGTGCTGCTGCGCGACCCATTTGCGAGCGGCGGCTCACCTGACCCGTCCAATGCGGGAACCACATGCGCGGCCAAAACCAAGAGCACCACCAACTGGTTCAATCCGTGCGCCTTTGGCAATCCGCTGCCCGGCAGCAATATCCCCAACACGCAGACCGCGTCCAATCCTGTCGGGCAGCCGCTCGACACGCTGGCCGCCGTGCTTCCCTACCTGGGTACAGCGCGCAACCAGGTCTACGGGCCCGGCTATAACCGCATCAACATGAGCGTCTTCAAGAACTTCAAGACCTACGAGAGCCAATATCTGCAGCTGCGAGCAGACATCTTCAATCTGTTCAACACTCCGGCATTCGGCCAGCCGAGCGGCACCACCAACAACTCGAGTGGCGGGCAGATCACAAGCACCCGCTCACTCGGCGCGTTCACGCCCAATCCGCGATTCTTCCAACTAGCGGCGAAGTATTACTTTTAAGCCATACCACTGCGGCAGGCCATCTCCCTAACTGCTTGCCGCAGTGGTTCTTTTTTGAGACTTCGATTTTCAAATTTGCCACCATAAGAACCAGTTCTGACACGGGTAATATGCACGCGCGCGTCTCTTTCGCACTCTTGCTCTGCTTTCTAACTGGCGCCGCCCAGGCGCAGTCTGTCGCGGTCACCATTGATCCCTCCAGCCCTGGCCGCACCTTCGATGGCTTCGGCGCAGTCAGCGCTGGTGCGTCCTCGCGGTTGCTCTACGACTACCCGGAGCCCTATCGCTCCCAAGTCCTCGACTATCTTTTCAAACCGAACTACGGTGCCGCACTGCAGCACCTGAAAGTAGAGATCGGCAGCGATGTGAACTCCACCGATGGATCCGAACCAAGCCACATGCGCACGCCGCAGGATAAAAACTTCACTCGCGGCTACGAATGGTGGCTCATGGCGGAGGCCCATCGCCGCAATCCGAAGATCATTCTCGATACGCTCGCGTGGGGCGCACCTGGCTGGATCGGTGCTGGCGGGACCGGGAAAGACACGCTCTACACGCCCGCCATGGCCCACTATTCAGCGGTCTTTCTTAATGGCGCGCAGTCGCAATATCACTTCAACATCCCCTACACCGGCATCTGGAACGAGAAGCAGTTCGACGCTCAGTATGTGAAGACGCTCCGCGGTGTGCTGGACAAGGAACGGCCGGGCACGAAGATCGTCTGTTGCGATGAGTATCCACACGAAGGCCGGGGCCAATGGAGCATTCTTGATGCGATGCGGGAAGACCCTGCGCTCGCCAGGTCAGTCGACGTCGTGAGCGTCCACTACCCGCGGGAAAAGGGGAAGCTCACCACGCCCCCGGACGCCCTCGCCGCGGGCAAGCCCCTCTGGTCCAGCGAAGATCAGCCCGAGTCGAGCGCTTCCATCATTCTTTCGCGTGACTGGGCCATTGGCGGCCGTAGCCTGGCGCACCTTTACAACGAAAACTATCTCGACGGCCATTTCACCAAGACCGAGATATGGAGCCCGGTCACGTCTTACTACGACATCCTGGCCGCCCCAAACTCCGGTCTGATGTACGCGAACACTCCCTGGTCCGGTCACTACGATGTGCAGGGAGCCATCTGGGCGACCGCCCACACAACGCAATTTGCAGAGCCCGGCTGGCGCTACCTGCAAAACGCTTCAGGAAAGCTCGCGTCAGGCACCTACGTCACGCTGGCCGCGCCGAACGGGCATGACTGGAGCATGGTCGTCGAAACCATCAACAGCAAGCAGCCCGTCGGCATGACGATCGCCGTCAAGGGATCGCTCGCTCACAGCACGCTTCACGTGTGGGAGACGAACCAGAAGCGCACCTTCGAGCATGTAGGCGATATCAGCGCGCAGGACGGCAACTTCACCTACACCTTCGAGCCCGACTCGCTCTACACCATTACAACCACCGTCGGACAACACAAGGGCACCGCCGTGCCACCGCCCAGCAAGGCCTTCCCATTTCCCTACCATGAGTCCTTCGAGAAGACGCCGCTGCTGCGAGCACCTGCCTATCTGTCGGACCAGGATGGCGCGTATGAGGTACACCCCTGCGCTGGCAGGCCGGGACGCTGCCTGGAACAGGTCATTACGCAGAAGCCGATTCCGTGGGGGCCAATTCCAGACCCGTGGACACTGGCCGGCGACATTCACTGGACTGACTACACCGAGCGCACCGACTTCCGCGTTCCGGCAAACGGGTTCGCGACCCTGATCGGCCGCATCGACTCAGCCGATGTCTTCGCCGACGACAAGGCCCGCTACCCCAGCGGCTACGTACTCCGCGTGCAGTCCGACGGCCATTGGACGCTGCTTGCGACCGCCTACAAGAAGAATGAGAAGCAGCTCGCCGCCGGTGACATCGCGCTCGACAGCAGCCGCTGGCACAGCGTGCAGATGAGCTTCCACGGAAGCACGATCCGCGCATCCATCGATGGAAAGGCCGTTGCCGACCTTCAGGACCAGACGCATACGCACGGGATGATTGGTATCGGCTCCGGCTGGGACCACACCGCGTTCGATAACCTCGCCATTGATAAGTCGTCCGAATAATCCGGGCAATGAGCCCACGGCAGAGGCGTCTGCGCCCCATATGGGGCAGCCAATCCGCGCCGCCGTGAATCACAGCGTCCATGGCGCGACCTACATGGCAAGGACAGATTCAGATTTCGCTGGTCTCTTTTGGAGTTAGCATTGTGCCGGCGAGCACCTCAGCGCGGCAGATAGCGTTTCACGAAGTGGACCGCAAGACCGGCGAACGGATTCATCACCGAAAGACCGTAGCAGACGACGAAGCGGTGGAGGCGGAGGACGTCGCCAAAGGATTCGAATACGAGAAAGGCAAATACCTTGTCATCGAGCCAGAGGATCTCAAGCGCCTTCGCCTTCCCGGACAGAAGACCGTGAGCCTGGAGCACTTTGTTCCGCGCGACAGCATCGACCCGGCATTCTTTGAGCGTCCCTACTTTCTTATTCCCAAGGACGAAGCGCAGGCGCGCACCATGGCCACCATAAGCCGCGCCCTGCGCGAGAGCGGACGCGCGGGACTTGCCGAGATCACATTCAGCGGACGGGAGCACTTCGTCGCGATTGCGCCTCCCGCCGATACAGACGCGCCGTGGCTCACCATGTATCTGTTGCGTTATGAGGAAGAGCTGCGCAATTCGGCAGCGTATTACAAGGACATCAAGAAGCCGGCCATCGACAAGAAGCAGCTCGCCATGGCGGAAGAACTCATCAAGTCCTACAGCGAAGAGTTCAAACCTGCCGCCTTCAAGGACGACTTCGAAACGGCCCTTCGTGAATTTGTTGAGGCGAAGCTCGCCCACAAGCCGCTGCCCAAACGGCAACCAGAGGCGAAGACGGGCAAGGTGATTGATCTGATGGATGCCCTCAAGCGCAGCCTGGCAGAGCGCAAGACTCATCCTGCCGGACACACCGCCGCAGAGCATGCGAAAACCAAAACCCGTCGGCGTAAGGCCGCCTGACGATGCCCGCGCGCACGAAACGAGCCAAGAGTCCAGCCGACGCGGTGGATGCGCAACTCGCCCGCTATCGCGAGATGCGCGACTTCTCCACCACTGCAGAGCCGAAGGGCGCCGCGAAGGACACCAAGGCGCCGGCGGACGGCCTTCCTTTCGTTATCCAGAAGCACGCCGCCACTCGTCTGCACTACGATTTCCGCCTCGGCTGGAATGGCGTGCTCAAGAGCTGGGCCGTCGCCAAAGGACCCAGCTACGTCGTGGCGGACAAGCGGCTGGCCGTCCAGGTGGAAGACCACCCGATGGAATACGGCGGCTTCGAAGGCACGATCCCCAAAGGCCAATATGGCGGCGGTACCGTCATGCTGTGGGATACCGGAACCTGGGAACCCGTCGGCGACGCGGACGAAGGCCTTCGCACCGGACGTCTCAAATTCATCCTGCATGGCCACAAGCTCAACGGCCATTGGACGCTCGTGCGCATGGGCGGGAAGGCTGCACAGGAGTCCAAGCCCAACTGGCTGCTCATCAAGGAGCATGACGAATACGAGCGGCCTGCCGATGCTCCTGCCGTCGTCGATGAAGAACCGGACAGCGTCATCACGCATCGCGGCCTGGAAGAGATCGCCAAGGCCTCGGACCATGTGTGGGACTCCCGCAGCGGCCTTGCCGCTGACGAGCGGGCCAAGTCGGCGGACTCGAAGAAAAAGGCTCCAAAGAAGCGCAGCAGCGTCGCCGTCCCGAAAGCGGCAAAGGCGGAAGCGCTGCCCAAGTTCATTGCTCCACAGCTCGCTTCCACGGCGGAACTCCCGCCTACCAGCAAAGACTGGCTCCACGAGTTGAAGCTCGATGGCTATCGCATGCAGGGACGCCTCGAGAACGGCAAGGTGCAGCTACTGACCCGCAGCGGCCTCGACTGGACGCATCGCATGCGGTCCCTCGCAGCTTCGCTCGAAGCACTGCCCGCAAAGACCGCTCTGCTGGACGGCGAAGTGATCGTGCTGGATGAGCGCGGCATCAGCAGCTTCGCTGCGCTGCAGGCTGCCTTTCAGGAAGGCGCCGCACACGCGCTGCACTATTACGTCTTCGATCTGCTGCACTTGGACGGACACTCCCTGCGCACTCTGCCTCTGACAGAGCGAAAGACACTGCTCGCTGATCTCGTCGCAGGATTGGACGACGACGCAGTTCGCCTGAGTGAGCATGTCCGCGATGAGAAAGCGGCCATCTTCGATGAGATCTGCCGCCATGGCGCGGAGGGCATCGTCTCAAAACGTGCCGACAGCCTGTACATTTCCGGCCGCAGCGCCAGCTGGGTGAAGGTGAAGTGCGGTCTGCGTCAGGAGTTTGTCGTCGGCGGCTTTACCCTGCCCTCGAAAGGCGGCGACGGCATCGGCGCTCTCCTGATTGGCTACTATCAGGATGGAAAGCTCCTCTACGCGGGCCGCACCGGCACCGGATTCACGCAAAAAACACAGGCGCAGTTACGCAAGCGCCTGGAAGCGATTCGTTCGGACACC
>DASZGZ010000221.1:0-3036 GCA_035938355.1 Acidobacteriaceae bacterium | reverse complement strand
CGACGGCATGCGCAAGCAGGTTGATGCTTGGCGAGAATCCCAGCTTTCTGACACGGCCGCCAAGCTAATCATCTACCGCGCGTTTGTGGAATCCGATCTGGAAGTGCCGAAGCATCTCGCTCGCCCCGTCCACGATCTGTATTTTCATCCGCAGCATGAGGAGTTTCAATCGCGCACCTTGTGGAGCCTGTCCAACGCCTTCACCTCGGCGTTCAAGCAGCTCGAACCGATTCCGCAGTTCCGGGCCACCGCCAAGCTTGCCGGCTTCCTCGAAAGGTCATGAAGCAGATTTACACGGGATGTCGTTTTCACAATGCCTGCCTCACAGCGAATCGAGCCAGGCCAATAAATCGGCATCCCGCTTCCACCTCGGCGGCTTGGCTGGTCGCAACTTCGGATCGACCTGCTCCAGTGCCTTCCGCTTCGTCTCCAGATTCGCCTGCGCGTAGTGGTTGGTCGTGTCCACTTGCGCGTGCCCGAGCCAGCTTCGAATCACAGTGACATCCACACCCGCAGAAACGAGGTGGACCGCGGTCGTGTGTCTAAAGACATGTGGTGTAACTCGTTTCTTGGAAATGCCGGGCACCGTTTTCTCCGCCGCGGCGACGTACTGGCGCAAGCGAAACCGGAATCCAGAAGCTGTAAGCGGCTCTCCGTATCGATTCACGAATATGGGTTCGTCCGGCTTTCGCGGCCGGCGGCGCATCAACGCCGTCACCAGATCGGCAGTTTCGGGCCAGATCGGCGAGATGCGCTCTTTGCGGCCCTTACCCATGAGCCGAACGTGGGCCGGCGACTTGAAGTGGATGTCCTGCGGCCGAAGATCGAGCGCCTCCTGCACGCGGGCGCCGGTGTTGTAGAGCAGCGACATGAGGGCATGATCGCGCTGTCCTTCGACTTTGCTTCGGTCCGGCTGCAAAAGGATCGCCGTCACCTCCGCGGATTCCAGGTAGCGGGTCGCCCGCCGTGCTGCCTTCTTGAACGGCACACGCAATACCTCGGCACATTGCAGCGCGACTCGCGGTTCGTGCTCCACGACGAAGGAGAAGAAACTGCGCAGTGCCGCCAACCGGCAGTTGCGTGTATTCACAGACGCTCGTCGCTCCTGCTCGATGTGTTGAAGAAAGGCCAGCACGTCCGCCCCCGTCAGGTGCTCCAAGCTGAGGGCCGCGACGGACTTGTTTCGGCGCTGAGCGACGAATCGGAGGAACAAGCGCCACGCATCGCGATATGCCAATATCGTGCGGTGAGAGGCGTTCCGCTGCTCGACCAGCCATTCGTGAAAGAAGGAGTGCAGCAGCTTCGGGAGCGTAGGGAGATCGTGTTTCGGCATCAATGAGACCCCTGGATGGCTCGCAGGACTTCTGCTTCCGACGTTCGGAAACGCTCGTTGGCGTGCTGAAGTAGGTCCTGCGTAATGGTGAGATAGACCAACGTGGAATGAATGTTGCGGTGGCCGAGATAGGCTGCCAGATACGGCAGCCGCGTCTGCGGGTTGATCCCCTGCTCGTACCACATCGTCATCCGGTGGACCACGAACGCGTGGCGCAGATCGTGAACGCGCGGGCCAGTGCGGCCGGCAGCGCTCTTCAGTCCGGCCACTCGAATCAACCGTCGGAGATGCGCTCCCGCGGCAACGTAACCGTAGCCGCCCTTGGCATGCCAGAACAGCGGCGCATCGGGTTCGGTAGGCGCGCCCGCTTTTACGCGGGCCTTGAGGTAATCTCGCAAGGCGGCCATGGCAGTGGCCGACAACGGCAGCCTCCGCGACTTGAAAAACTTTGTGTCGTGGACTTCGATGCAGCCGGCGTTCAGATCCAGATCGCCCAGCTTGAGACCGGCGATCTCGCCCAGGCGCAGCCCGGCACAGTACGCGAGGACCAGCATCATATATAAGGTGTGCGAACGCAGCGGTGCACGCGGTGCCGGATCACGACGTGCCACTTCCAGAAGGCGCTGAACTTCCTCGACTGTGTAGATATGTGGCCGGCGGCGGCCTCGGAGCATCTCCTGTACGAGCACCCGGTCGCGTTTCGGCGCCGCCACTGCCAGCCCACTGCGATTCAGTTCCTTAACAATCACTCTGCCGAGCTGAATGCGTTGTATCTTGCCCGCTGCAGAAGAAGCGCACACGGCGTATTCCCGGATCAACTTGGCCAGCGGCTCCTGATCGGCGCCCGGCCGCTGCTGCAAAAACCGGTCGAAGTGGAGAAAGCGGTTCTCGTGGCCGTAACGAAGCCCGCGAGTCCGCATTCGATTCACATGCTCGCGCATAATCGCGCCCAGGTGACTGCCGTATCGTGGAGGCGGACGAAGTGACTCCAACGCCTCTTGTGGCTGGGCTCCCGCCAGCGCGCGCAACACGGCTGCAGAAGAGCGGCAATCATACTTGCGCCGTAGTTCCGCAATCGGGTTTGCTGCGATGGCCCCGCGCGCAGCTAACCAATCGAGGAAGCGGTTCGCAAGCTGACCACGGTGCACCACCAGCCGGAGCGGCACCGTCTTCAACTCATTTTTCAACCAGGCGTGGAGCATCGCCTCGGAAAGCGTTCTCATCGAGAATCGGCGCGTCACAAAGTGCTGGAACCGGCGGAGCACCGATCGAAATGACGCACTGTAACGGGCCAGGTTGAGCTGCTTCTCGAACTCGTTGATTAGCGCTTCGTCGTTGTCTGGCCAGTTCGCCATTGTGCCCCTTTCCCGGGCAGCTCGATACTGATGGCCCGGAGATCTTCGGTGTCGAGGCGCAGATAGATCTCTGTCGATTCCGCCGAGCGATGGCCCAACAGATCGCCGATAGACTTTAATGGCACATCGGCCTGCAGCAGACTGCCGGCTCGCGCGAAGCGGAACGCGTGAGCCCCGTGACGTCCCTTCACCTGAATGCCGGCTTGCTTGAGCCGTCGTTGGATGATGGTGTGCAGAGAGCCGCCCCAGGGAAACGCGCCATGTGGCGCGCGTACGCGCAGGAACACTTCGCGGATTTCCGTCTGTGGCCGGCCGCGACGGAGATAGTTCAGCAGCGCCTCTCCCACC
>DASZGZ010000220.1:0-5383 GCA_035938355.1 Acidobacteriaceae bacterium | reverse complement strand
CAGTCCGATGTCGAACAACCTCTGCTACGTTCTGGCGGTTGAAAAGCTGCTGCAACTCGAGATGCCGCCGCGCGCACAGTATCTGCGTGTGCTGCTCAACGAGCTGACCCGCCTCCAGTCGCATCTGGTGTGGCTGGGCACGCACGCCATGGACATCGGCGCGCTCACCGTGTTTCTCTACTGCTTTCGCGAGCGCGAGGAGCTGCTCAAGATCTTCGAACACGTCTCCGGCCAGCGCATGATGGGTTCATACTTCCGCGTAGGTGGCGTCTCCATGGAGCCGCCGGTGGACTTCTACGAGCGGGTGCAGCAACTGCTCAACATCATGCCCTCGAAGATCGACGAATACCAGAATCTGCTCACCGGCAACCCGATCTGGATCAGCCGGACAAAGGGCGTCGGTCACCTGTCTGCGGAAGACGCCATCGCCCTTGGCGTCACGGGGCCGCCATTGCGCGCGAGCGGCGTCGACTGGGATCTGCGTCGCGACATGCCCTACTCCGGCTATGAGAAGTTTCAATTCAAAGTGCCGATCTCGAACGACTGCGACGTATGGGCCCGCTATGTCATTCGCATGGAGGAGATGCGCGAATCGGTAAAGATCTGCCAGCAGGCGCTCGATGGCATGCCCGAAGGCCCCATCAAGGCCGACGCACCCAAAGTCGTCCTGCCCGACCGGGAGGTGATGAAGACTCAGATGGAGTCGCTCATCTACCACTTCAAGATCGTCACGGAAGGTTTCGCTGTTCCGGCAGGCGAGGTCTACCAGGCCATAGAATCGCCGCGCGGCGAGATGGGCTACTACGTCGTCTCCGATGGCACGGCCAAACCCTACCGCGTTCACATGCGCAACCCATCCTTTGCCACTCTGCAGGCGGTCGACAAGATGTGCGCCGGACGTCTGCTCGCCGACGTGGTTGCGGTGATCGGCTCGATCGACATCGTACTGGGAGAGATCGACCGGTGAGCACAACTGCCGTGAGCGGAGAGATCGATCCCCGGGTATCGCGGGAGCTGTGGAGTTCATTCGTCTCGCTCATTCGCTCCTACACGGCAGCGCACGGGCTGAACGGAACACGGCAGGCGGTATTGGAAGTCAGCGAAGACCATCTGCTCGTCCGTGCAGGTGAGCGCCTTCTCGCAGTCCGCTTCGACGGCGAGCGTGGCAGCTTCGCCCGCGAGTCGGGACCGGCAACGGAGTTCACGCTCGACGAGCACGGGCGTCTGACCCTGAGTGGGTCCGACGGACCCGGGAATCCAGAGGAAATGGACATGGTGGCAGAGCGGCTGGCGCGGGAGATCATGCGATGAGCGCAACACCCAACACAATCTTTTCTCCGGAGCTGGCGGCGCGCTTTGACAAGCTGGTGACGCTCTACCCGGCGCGGCGTTCGGCGCTCATCCCCATGCTGCTCTACGCGCAGGATGAGGTCGGCGCTGTCACCGATGCCGTCATCGCGGAGATAGCGCAACGCGTCGGCATCACCGAGCTCGACGTTCGCAACGTCATCAGCTACTACTCGCTGCTGCACACCAAGCCACACGGCAAGTTCCATGTTCAGGTCTGCACCAACATCTCCTGCATGCTGCGCGGCGGCAACGAGATGCTTCAACACTGCAAAGAGAAGCTCGGCATCGGCAACAAGGAGACCACGCCGGACGGCGTCTTCTCGCTCGAAGAGGTGGAATGCATCGGCGTCTGCTGCTGGGCACCCGCCGTGCAGGTGAACTACGACTTCCACGACAACCTGACCAACGAGAAGATGGACGCCGTGCTCGAAAGCTACCGGCAGAAGGCGAGTGGTCGCTAAATGCCTGAGCTCGTCTCCCATCCGGAAGAAGTCAAGGTCATCTCCCGCCGCTGGGGTCAGGGCGCGGTCGACATCGACAGGTACATCGAGCTCGGTGGCTACGCGGCCCTGCGCAAGTGCATCGAACAGGGCCCTGAGTGGGTCATCAATGAGATGAAGGCCTCCGGTCTTCGCGGCCGCGGCGGCGCCGGCTTCTCTACCGGCATGAAGTGGTCCTTTGTGCCCAAGCAGAGCGAGAAGCCCAAGTACGTCCTCGTCAACGGCGACGAAAGCGAGCCCGGTACCTGCAAGGACCACCTGATCTTCCTGCACGACCCGCACTCCATCATCGAAGGCACCATGATCGCCGGCCTCGCCATTGGCGCGAAGATGGGTTTCATCTATCTGCGCGGCGAGTACCGCTATCTCATCGAGATCATGGATCGCGCCCTGGCCCAGTGTTACGAGCGCGGCATCCTGGGCAAGAACATCTTCGGAACCGGCTTCGACTTCGATGCTATCTCTCACACGGGCGCTGGAGCCTACGAGGTCGGCGAAGAGTCCGCCCTCATGGAATCGCTGGAAGGCAAGCGCGGCGTACCCCGCATCAAGCCGCCCTTCCCTGCGGTCGTCGGGCTCTACGGCGGCCCCACCGTCATCAACAATGCCGAGACCATCGCGAGCGTCCCCTTCATCTTCGAGATGGGCGCCGCTGCATACGCGAAGCTCGGCACGGTGCGCAACGGCGGCACGCGCCTCTTCGGCATCAGCGGCAATGTCAACCGTCCCGGCGTCTATGAGCTGCCGATGGGCTACAACCTCAAGAAGATGATTTATGAGGTTGCCGGTGGCATCCCCAACGGCAAGGCGCTCAAGGCGGTGGTCCCCGGTGGCGCATCCTGTCCCATCCTCCGCGCCGATGAAATCGATGTAGGTATGGACTTCGACCAGATGGGCAAGGCAGGCACCATGCTTGGTTCGGCAGGCGTAGTGGTTCTCGACGAGACAGTCTCGATCGTCGAGTTTGCCCTGCGGACCATCAAGTTCTACCAGCACGAAAGCTGCGGCTGGTGCATCCCCTGCCGCGAAGGCACCGACTGGCTTAAGAAGACGATGACCCGCTTCTACGAGGGCTACGGCACCGTGAAGGACATCGACAACATGCGCTACCTCGCCGAGAACATGCTGGGCCGCACCTTCTGTCCGCTCGGCGATGCGGCGGCGATGCCCATGATCGGCTTCTTCCAGAAATTCCGCGAAGAGTTTGAAGAGTACATCAAGGCCCATCCGGCGGCGCCTGAATCGCAGGCATTGGTTGAGCTGGTGGGCGCCTAGTAGGCGATGAAAGAGAGTTCATGGCTGACGTAAATCTGACCGTCGACGGCAAGAAGGTGACCGTGCCCGCGGGCACGCTGCTGATTGAAGCATGCCGCGCCGCAGGCATCGAGGTGCCCGCCTTCTGCTACTACCCAGGGCTGTCGCTGTGTGGGGCCTGCCGCATGTGCATGGTTCGCATCGATAAGATTCCCAAGCTGCAGACCGCATGCACTACGCCGGTCGCCGAGGGCATGGCGGTCCACACCGAGACCCCCGAGATCGCACAGGCGCGCAAGGCCACCGTGGAACTGTTGCTGGGAAACCACCCGCTCGATTGCCCCGTCTGCGACGCCGGCGGCGAGTGCGAGCTGCAGGATATGACCTTCAAATACGGTGCGCCGACCTCGCAGTATGTCGAGATCAAGCAGCACCGCGAAGAGCAGCAGTGGTCGCCCGTCGTCTACTTTGATCGCCCCCGCTGCATCATGTGCTACCGCTGCATCCGCGTGTGCGGCGAAGGTATGGACGTCTGGGCCCTCGGCGTCCAGAACCGCGGTGCAGGCTCGGTCATCGCCCCCAACCGCCAGGATCACTTGGACTGCGAAGAGTGCGGCATGTGCATCGACATCTGTCCGGTCGGCGCGCTTACCTCCGGCACCTATCGCTACAAGACCCGTCCCTGGGAGATGAACCACTTTGCCACCGTCTGCACCCACTGCGGCGATGGCTGCAAGACCACGCTCGGCGTCCGCCGCGCCGACGATGGCATGGAAATTGTCCGCGGCGACAACCGCGACAAGAGCGGGATCAACGAAGACTTCCTCTGCATCAAGGGCCGCTACGCCTTCGATTTTGCCAATCATCCCGATCGCCTCACCAAACCGCTCATCCGCCAGTTGGACGGCACCTTCGCCACTGCCACCTGGGAGCAGGCTCTCGAGCACGCGGCGAAGAAGCTGAAGGAAGTGCGCGACACCAAAGGTCCGAACGCGATCGGTGTTATCGGCTCCAACCGCACCACTAACGAAGAGAACTATCTGTTGCAGAAGTTCGCGCGCACCGTGCTGGGCACGAACAACATCGATCATCACCGCACGGCCGATTACGTCAGCTTTGTTCGCGCGCTGGCCGGCAAAGGCGATCGTGCCGCTTCTCTGCGTGACGCCGGCACTGCTCCCGCAATCCTGGTGCTCGGCAACGATCCGACGGAGCAGCATCCCGCGCTCGCCTGGGCACTGCGCACCAACGTCCGACTCAACAAGGCGAAGATCTTCGTCGTGAATACGAGCGAGATCAAGCTGCGCCGGCAGGCCAAAGCCTTCCTCCATATTCCGGAGGGCAGCTACGCCGATGCAGTACGCTTCCTCGGCTCGAACGATGCCGATTTCAACGGCATCGAGGACGCGACGGCCTTCCGCGATGCGCTACGCGCCGAGCAGAATCTGCTCATCGTCTTCGGATCGGAGTTCCGCGGGCACGACATCGACGCGCTCATCGCCTTTGGGCTGTCCTTGCCGCATGCGCGCTTCGCCTGTCTCGCCGATTACGTCAACTCGCGCGGCGCGGCCGACATGGGCCTTCTGCCGGACATGCTCCCCGGCTATCGCCCGGTTACCGAGCCGGGCCCCTTCGCCGAAGAATATCCCCATCTTCCGCAGAAGCCAGGCAAGGACCTCATCGAGATGTTCGACGCTGCGGAGCGGGGCGAGCTGGGCGCGCTCTACGTGGTTGGTGCGAACCCTGTCGCTCGCTATAGCGTCGATCCCGCATCGCTAAAGAACACCTTCGTCGTCGTGCAGGAGATGTTCCTCACTGAAACGGCGCAGATTGCGGATGTCGTCTTGCCCGCCGCCAATCTCTATGAGAAGGGTGGCTCCGTCACCAACAGCTACGGCGACCTGCAGCTGGTGAAGAAGGCTGGGGACCGCGCCGGCGTTCGCAGCGACCTGGAGCTCATCGTTCGTCTTGCCGATCGTATGGGTGCCAAACCGCAGGAGCTCGTTCCCTTTGGTCGCGGGTTGCGTGGCGACACCGGCCAATCCCGCGGGGCGCATTCCGGTGAAGCCGACCGTCACGCCATCTGGCTGGCATCGCGACAGATCGAGCCCAAGCTCAGCCCCTTCGATCCCTACGCTGTGCTCGATGAGATTGCTCGCCTCGTCCCTGGTTATGACGTAGAACGCCTGAACCTGCTTACTGGCAACGACGTCCGGACGAAGCTTGTCTCGATCCAGGCCGCCAGTCCCACAACACGCCGCGATCTTGTGCTGCCCGCC
>DASZGZ010000219.1:0-6044 GCA_035938355.1 Acidobacteriaceae bacterium | reverse complement strand
GGGCGTGCCGGATGCGAACTGGGTGACCTTTCAACAGCTGTATGGCATGAACGGCGGTGCGTTCCTGGTCGTCACCAAGCTCAAGTCGCTGGCCGAGGCCGATCAGAATCGGGCGTCGGACCCCAAGTTCATGGAAGCGATGGGAGAGGACGGGATGAAGAAGCTGGAAGAACTGGAGGCTGCGTGTCTCGAGTCAACACAGACCAACCTCTTCTCCTTCAGCCCAGAGATGAGCTATCCGCCAGAATCATTGACCAAGGGAGAGCCGGATTACTGGAAGCAGCCGAAGGCGGTTTCCGCTACTAAGACCGCGCAGTAGCGCACGCTGTGAGGGAGCGGGTGGCTGCGGCTGCCTGCTCCTTTTTCATTTTCATTCGGTAGATGCTGCTTCTGCTTCAAGGCACGCGGGTGCTGTGGAAGAAGCGGATGCGCCAGACGCCTGCTTGCTTTTCGAGTGCTGCCGATTCGAGCCAGGTGGTTGGATGAGTGCCTGATTTGTCCTGAATGGAGCCGCGGTTCGTGTAGGTGATCCAGGCGAGGTGGCAGTCGGCTTCGACCTGCGGATCGCTCACGGTCCACACGAAGACGTAGCCCTGATCGTGAAAGGATTTGACCATGTTCATGAGAGCGTCACCGTCGTAGCGTTTGCCGCCGTCGAAGGCGTAGAAGTCAGAAGCGGCGACGGTGTGGAACCTGGCGAGATCGTCGACAGTTGCAGCAGCGTACATGGTGCGCATGGCTTCGACGACCTGATCACGATCCGCGGGAGTGCTGACGCAGCCTGACGGTGCGGGTGAAGTGAATGCGGGAAGGGTGACGGCGCTCAGGATGGTGGCAAGTGACGCGGTGCGGGCAAGCCTGCGTAGACGGATCACGGGACACTCCTGCGATGGTTTCCGAAAGAAAGGAGGGGAACGCCGCTCATTGTTGCACGGGATGCGCTCATCGGGGGTGCGCTCATCGGGGTTGCGCTCATTGGGGCGCGCTCATGGCGAGCGAGGCGGTAGAGTAGTTGTGGTTTCGGAGTTGCCATTTGGGGGAGATCTTTCATTGAAGAGAGATGTGCTGTGGTGTGGCTGGTGGGTGGGGTGCTTTGCAGCTCTGGTGGCGCCTGTGGCATTGGCTGTACCACCGGGAAGTTTTCTGGGGAGCTACAAGGGGACGCCGTACGCGGACAGCAAGCATGCGGGCGGGGCGCAGAAGATTCCCGGGCGAGTGATGTGCGCGTATTACGACCGCGGCGGGGAGGGCGTGGCGTATCACGACTCGGATGCAAAGAACAGCGGGAGCGGCGGACTGAATCCTGCGGACGGAACCTATCTGAACGAGTTTCGCATACACGAGGCGGTGGACACGTCGTACACGAAGTATCACGATCAGATCGATGACAATCCTTTCGAAAAGGTGCACCCGCCGGAGGGTCTGCTATATGTGGGATGGACCGAGCCCGGAGAGTGGTTCAACATTACGGTGGATGTGGCACATGCGGGGGTGTATGTAGGCGACCTGCTGTACACATCGAACCGCGGGGGCACGATCTCGCTGAATGTGAACGGGAAAGATGTCACCGGGCCGCTGACGATCCCGTCGACCTTCAACCAGGCTGATCCGATCGCGTGGCGACAGTGGCATCACTGGAGTGTGGCGCCGGGGTTGGTGAAGCTGCGGCTGCCGAAGGGGAAGAGCGTACTGACGGTGCACATTCTGACCCAGGGCGCCATGAACCTGGCGTACTTCGACTTCCACCCGAAGTAGGAATGACCGCTCGGCCGTCGCGACAATGGAATGACAATGGAATGACAGGGTGAACACCCTCAGCGTTGCTGCGGCGGACTAAGCTTCGTCACGCCGCTAAGGGAAGGGCCGCGGTGTCTCCTAGCGGAGATTTGATGGTTTTGGGGAGGTGGAACGTGGGTGTTTGCGAGTC
Source organism: Acidobacteriaceae bacterium (assembly GCA_035938355.1). Taxonomy (GTDB): domain Bacteria; phylum Acidobacteriota; class Terriglobia; order Terriglobales; family Acidobacteriaceae; genus KBS-83. The sequence goes on along the minus strand of DASZGZ010000219.1, from coordinate 4,117 downwards.
GTTTCTCGATAATCGGACGAATGCCGGAGCGATGTGCCGCAGCCGCTGGAGCGGGTGGGGCGGCGGCCTTGTGAAGGCGGGCCTAGCGGTTGCGTTGATGGCCGGCGCGGCTGGTACTGCCGTGGCCGAGTCCCTTGATGCCGATGATGCCTTTCTGCCGAGCCCGGTGAGAAGCGTGTCCACGGTGCCGACGAATGGCGATGTGAATCCATACGGCGTCGCGTTTGTGCCTGACAGCTTCAACACGGGCGCCGGTCCGTTGAAGCACGGCGACATCCTGGTTTCAAACTTCAACAATGCGAAGAATCTGCAGGGCACGGGGACGACCATCGTGCGCATATCGTCGAGTGGGCCGGCGACCACGTTCTTTGCGGGCAAGGCGCCGCTGGGACTCTCGACAGCGCTGGGAACTCTGAGAGCGGGATTCGTTGTAGTTGGAAACTCGCCGACGGCGGATGGCACGTCGGCGACCGCGACTGCCGGGTCGCTGCTGGTAATCAACAACCGGGGAAAGCTGATCCAGACATTCAAGAATGCATGGATCCAGGGGCCGTGGGACATGGCCCTGGTGGATGGTGGGGATTGGGCAAAGGCGTTCATCACTAATGACCTGACGGGCACGGTGTCCCGGCTGGACTTCAAGGTGAGTGCGGGTGGCCTGACGCTGGTGAGCGCGAAGACGATTGCGTCCGGCTATGTGCATCGCGGCGATCCGGTGACACTATTTGTTTCGCCGACGGGGCTGGTATATAACAGCCGGCTCGATGTGCTCTATGTGGCGTCGACGGGGGACAACGCCGTGTTCGCGGTGCGGCATGCGGCGGAGCGCACGGACGATGGCGGCAAGGGAAACCTGGTGTATGAAGACGATGTTCACCTGCATGGCGCGTTGGCAATGGCGCAGGCACCGAATGGGCATCTGCTGGTTGCGAACAACGACGGCATCAATCCGGATGCAAAGCAGCCGAGCGAGATTGTTGAGTTTACGTTGGAAGGGCAGTTTGTAAAGCAGCTTTCGGTCGATCCGGCACAGGGCGGAGCCTTTGGCCTGGCAGTGCGGACGACTCAAGATACGGCGGTCTTCGCGGCGGTGGATGACAACACGGCGACTCTGCTGATCTGGACACTGAATGAGGATCTGGACACTGAACGAGGATCTGGACGCTGAACGAGAAGGATTGATATGGGGGGCCGGAGGGACGCGCGGACTTACCGGCGATAGACCGATGAGCGCCTCCCTCCGGCGGGGGCGAAACCGTTCCGCCCGGTTTGGTGTCAATGGCGGCGGCGCACTATGCTGACGGGTATGAGTGACCCGAACCCGGACGGCGCCGAAGCTCTGTGGACGGCGGTGGATGCTTATCTGGCAGACCACCTAATCGATAAAGATGAGGTACTGGAGGCGGCGCTGCGGGAGAGCGAAGCAGCGGAACTGCCTCCGATTCAGGTGACGCCGCTGCAAGGCAAGATGCTCCACATATTTGCGCGCATGGCGGGGGCGCGGCGGATTCTGGAGTTGGGCACGCTGGGCGGCTACAGCACGATCTGGCTGGCGCGCGCTCTGCCGGAGTCTGGCCGGATGGTGACGCTGGAAGCATCGGCGAAGCATGCAGCGGTGGCGCGGAAGAACCTGGAGCGCGCGAAGCTGCTCGGTAAGGTGGAGTTGCGAGAGGGGCCGGCGCTGGAGACGCTGCCGAAGCTGCTGGCGGAGCGCGTGGAGCCGTTCGACCTGATCTTTGTGGATGCGGACAAGGAGCATAACGCCGAGTATCTGGAGTGGGCGCTGCGGCTGTCGCGCGTGGGCACGGTGATCGTGACGGACAACGTGGTGCGGGAAGGCACGGTGCTCGACGCAGCGAGTGACGATCCTCCGGTGCAGGGGACGCGGCGGTTCTTTGACGCGGTCGCCGCGGATCCGCATGTGACGGCGACCGCCATCCAGACGGTGAGCGGGAAGAAATATGACGGGTTTGCACTGCTGATCGTGGACCGGCCGTCCGAACACTAGCTCTGTGACCGGGAAAGGGTTGGGGCAGCCGTCGGGATGATGCAGATATTCACGGAACCTGAGTGGCGCGGGCGGCATCTAGGCAATGGTGGGCTGGGACAACTGGTCCCAAGGAGTGACTTGATGAGCGCAACAGCAACGGCCACGAGCGTGCAGGAGCTGGACAAGCAGGTAAATGACGATGTGCTGTCCGGCAAGGCGATGGAGGCGTTTGAGAAGTACTACGCCGAGGATGTCGTGATGCAGGAGAACTCGGAGGAGCCGCGCAGGGGAAAGGCGGCGAACCGGAAGGCGGAGGAGGAGTTCTTCGCGTCGGTGGAGGCGTTCAACGGCGGCAGCGTGAAGGCGAGCGCGGTGAACGGCGACGTCAGCTTCTCCGAGTGGGAGATGGACGTTACGTTCAAGGGCGGACATCGCGTGAAGATGAGCCAGGTGGCGGTGCGCCACTGGAAGAACGGCAAGATTGTGCACGAGCGGTTCTTTTATAACAAAGGCTGAAGGCTCTTGTGACAAGGGCTGAAAGCTCCTACAACAAGGGCTGAAAGCTCTTCTAACAAGAGTTACGAGACGCGCGCTATGCGCGTTACGGTGTGACGGGGCAGGCCGATTGGCTTGTCCCGTTTTGCTTTATTGCGAGGCGTGCTGCTTGGTCTGCTCCGGAACGGTGAGGACGAGGTTGGGGATGTCGCCTTCGACCTTCAGCGGTTGTTCAAGATCGCCGTACTGGTGAGCGATCTTCTCGCTGGAGATGTTCATGCCTCCGGCCCCAGAGATCTGCTGGTTTTGTCTGTCGCTGGCGTTCTTGACGCGAAGCGTGTAGGAGCCCTCGGGCACGCCATCGAGATGAAAGGCGCCCTCGCTGTCGAGCTGCCCGTTGGCGACGCTTTCCTTGTCCCCCGGGTCTTCGATGGTGATCTCTCCACTGTTGATGACGTGGCCGTTGCTGGCCGCGGTGACAACGCCGCTGACGGAGTGAAGCTTACTGAGCGGAATGGCGATGTCCACTCCGGCGCGGTCTTCGCCGGGGCCGAGTTTGAAGGGGACGGCATCGCTTTTGCGCATGGTGTCGCCGGAATAGACAATCAGAGCGCTGCGCAGCGTGGGGGACAATCCTGGGCCGCGTAAGTCGGGCGGCATCAGGTCCACGTGAATGAGCGTGGCCATGAGCAGATACTCGCCGTCGTGCAAGCCGCCGATGCGATAGTGGCCGAGATCATCTGTCATTAGTGAACTTGGCATGGCGAAGGCGCCGTAATCGCCCGTTGGTAGAGCCTCCCATTTGTCCTTGATCTTGCGGAGGAGCACGACAAGCACGTTGGTGGCGGGGCTTCCGTCGTCGAAGCGGATGTTGCCGCTGACGGCTGCACCGCGCTCAAGACGGATGTCAATATTGGCGGTCTGATCGGCGGTCAGATCGACTCTCGCGATGGTGACCGGCGGCTTCGATGCCGGCGGCTGCGTCTTCGCATCGTCTGAGTTATCGGAGTTGTCGTCGCGGGGATGCGGCGAGAGATACCCCAAGGCAGTGACGATGACGTAGTAGGAGCCGGGAGCAACATTGAGAATCGCGAAGCTGCCATCGAGCGTGGTCTGGACAACACCGCTGGCGGGCATGCCGATGTCGTGCGGATCCGTGCCGGGTCGAGGTGCGACCTCCTTGACAGGTTTCAACTGAACGCTCGCCATGCGGGCGGGCGCGTTGGTGTCCGCGCAATAGACGTGGCCGGTGACGATGCCGGTTCCTGGCTTGGCGGAGCTTTGCGCCGTAGCGGCGAGGGTGGAAGACGCGACGAGAAGCAGGAGGGGCCAGAGGCGCATGGGTGGTTACAGATGGCGGAGACAAGTGTACTGCTGACAAGTCACTGCGTAGCGGCGGGGTTGGTCCTGGGATCGTTGCGGGACGGTGAGGACGAGGTTGGGGATGTCGCCTTCGACCTTGATGCTCTGTTCGAGGTCGCCGTATTGGTGGAGTGTCTTTTCGTTGGTGAAGGCCTGTTGTCCCGGTACGGAGATTTCCTGGATCCGCTGATCGCGCGGGTTCTGGACGCGGAGCGTGTAAGTTCCTTCGGGGACACCTTCGAGGTGGAAGGCGCCGTCGCTGCCGAGCTC
>DASZGZ010000218.1:0-2546 GCA_035938355.1 Acidobacteriaceae bacterium | reverse complement strand
CGATCTTGCTAGCAAATCCTGGTTGGACATCGCCAGAATGGGTGACTCGTTGCGGCCTGGGCGCATGTCTTCCTGCGTGGAAAGCGTGAGCGGCAGGTCGGTCTGCGAAAAGGTCGAGACGTTGTACTGATCGGGCTGATTGGCGACGGTCTGGTGTTCGGTTCCATTGCGCATGCGCATAATGGCCGTCTGATCGGTGCCGTTAACGACGGTGGCGCTGGCGCCGGTGGTGATCTTCGGGGCTTCAGGGTCGGATAAATCCGCGAGAAATATCTCGCGCCAATTGGCCGCGCCCGAGGCTGGGCGGACATCCTGCACGTAGAGCACGTAGTTCTTGAAGTCTTCGTAGAAGACGCGGGGCTGGATTTCAAAGGAGGCCTGTGAGGTCTTCAACGCGTTCTCGAGCTCGAGAAGCGCTTCGGCCGCTTTGGGGGCGAGATAGAGCGCATTCAGGAGCGAAACTCCCCAGCCAAGGATGGCGACGAGCGAGACGATACCGACGAAGCGCCAGACGCCGATGCCGGCGGCACGCATCGCGGTGATCTCGCTGTCCGCAGCCATCCTGCTGAGGCCGAGCAACACGCCGACCAGCACCGCCATGGGGATCGTCATGGTGAAGGTGTTGGGCAGGGTGAAGAGGAAGATCTCGCCCATGCTGGCCAGCGATGCGCTCTCCCGCACAATCACGCCCAGGATGTCCGCGAGCGGGCGCATGAAGAGAATGAAGGTGAACAGCGCGCCACCGATGAGGGCGTGCGAGATGACCTCGCTCAGAATGTAGCGTCTTAAGATGCGCACGGCAGCCGGCCTGCGCTTAGTTTACAGGGGCAGAGCTAGCGGGCGTGCCGATACACGAGATCGAGCAGCTCGTCATACATGGCGCTGGCGCTGTCGCCACCGTCGCGAATCGCCATGGTGGCGCAGTGTTCCAAGTGATTGCGCATCAGCAGGCGGCTGACGCCGCGCAACGCCTCCTGCACGGAGGCAATCTGCACCAGGATGTCTGCGCAGTAGCGCTCCTGGTCGACCATCGACTCGAGTCCACGAACCTGCCCGGCGATACGCCGCAGCCGGCGAACGGCCGCGGTCTTGAGCTCGGGATCGACGGCGACTGCCAGCTTTTCGGCCGGGTTGCATGCGGCCAAAGACTTTTGCGGTGCCGATGGCTTCTGTGCGGCGCGGGTTTTGCTCTGACTCATACTGTCCTCCAGCGTCGCAGACGCAGACTGTTCAGCAACACACTTACGGAGCTCAGAGCCATGGCGGCGGCGGCCACGGCCGGCGAGAGCAGAATGCCGAAGGCGGGGAAGAGAACGCCGGCAGCGAGCGGCACGGCCAGCAGGTTATAGCCGGCGGCCCAGCCCAAATTCTGCTTCATGACGCGGCGAGTGGACCGTGCCAGCTTGAGCGCGGCCACCATGGCCGCAAGATCGCTGTGCAGCAGGATGGCGTCACCCGCCTCGCGTGCCAGCTCGGTGCCCGATCCCATGCTGATGCCGGAGTCGGCCTGCGCGATGGCGGCCGCGTCGTTGATGCCGTCGCCCACCATCAGGACGCGCGCACCACGCCGCTGCAGCTCGCGGATTCGTTCGAGCTTCTGTTCCGGGGAGAGCGCGGCATAGACTTCGCGGATGCCGAGCGTCTCGGCAAGTGGCTGCGCGGAGGCCGCGGTGTCCCCGGTGAGCATGACGGGTTCGAGATGCAACTCGCGGAGAGCGGCTATAGTGCTGACCGCATCCGTGCGAAGGGCATCGCGGCATAGGAGAGTGCCTGCATATGCGCCGGCATGAGCGATGTGCAGCGGTGTCGCGCCAGCTTCGAGGGGCAGTGCCGGTATCGCGATGCCGCGCTGCTCCAAGATGCCGCGCTGCTCAAGGATGCCGCGCTGCTCGAGGAGGCGCGCATTGCCGGCGAGCACCTGCACGCCATTGACGGTGGCTTCGAGTCCCATGCCAGGGAGGGCCTGAAAGCCTTCGATGGGAAGCAAGGTGAGGGCGCGCGCCTCCGCAGCGCGAAGCACGGCGCGGGCGAGCGGATGTTCGGAGCGCTGTTCCGCAGATGCGGCGAGCTGCAGGAGACGATCCTCGGTCCAACCTGGCGTGGGTGCGATGTTTACGACGCTCGGCTTGCCTTCGGTGACTGTGCCGGTCTTGTCCATCAGGACCGTGTCTACCGTTGCCAGCCGTTCGAGCGCTTCGCCGCCTTTGAAGAGGATGCCGAGCTGCGCGCCGCGCCCGATGGCAACAGTGAGAGCGGCCGGCACTGCCAGTCCCATGGCGCAGGGGCAGGCGACGACCAGAACAGCGACTGCAATAGCGAAGGCGCGGCTGACATCGAAGAAGGACCAGGCAAGAAAGGTGGCGACGGCGAGCGCGATGATGGCGGGCACGAAGATGGCGCTGACACGATCCGCGAGTTGCTGCATTGGCGCGCGCGAGGACTGCGCCTCTTCGACGAGCCGCAGAATCTGGCCCAGCCGGCTTTCGGCGCCGATGGCGGTGGCGCGGTACTCCACGGCGCCGTCGTAATTCAAGGAGCCGGCGATG
>DASZGZ010000217.1:0-2385 GCA_035938355.1 Acidobacteriaceae bacterium | reverse complement strand
GCCCAAAGCGTTTGCGTTTCATCTTGCCCTCTAACGACTTGATGTCCGCGAACGTTGGCGGCATACGTGCTCTGTAGATATGTACTCCTGATGGAGTAGTACCCTCAAAGATGCGATCCGGAGAAAACGGAGCCTGTTTATGTCCAGCCTGCTTCAGGACTTTCGCTATACGCTGCGAATGATGTCGCGCAACCGTGGCTTCACCGTCGTGGCCGTGCTCACGCTAGCCATCGGCATCGGAGCCAATACCACGGTCTTTACCTGGATCGACGCCATTCTGCTCCGTCCACTCTCCGGCGTCGCGCAGCCGGACCGCCTTGTCGCGGTCGAAACTGTCACTCCCAACGGCTCCTTCGTTCCCAACTCATACCCCGATTACCGCGACTTCCGCGATCACCTCAAGCTCGTCGATGGCCTCGCCGTCAGCCATCCCGCCTTCTTCAGCGTAGGGCAGCAGGATCACGCCGAGCGTGTCTGGGGCGAACTCGTCTCTGGCAACTTCTTCTCCGTCCTCGGAGTGAAAACCGCTCTCGGCCGCACGTTTCTCCCTGCCGAATACGGCGACAAGCCCGGAGCCTTTCCCCTCGTCGTCATCAGCGACCGCTTCTGGAGATCGCATTTCGACGCCGATCCCGGCATCGCCGGGAAGACCATCCGCGTCAACCAGCATGAACTCACCATTATCGGCGTCGCCACGCCTGACTTTCATGGTTCCTTCGCCGGCGAAGCCTTCGATCTTTGGGTGCCATACATGATGCAGCCCGAACTCAACGGCGTCGATGAATGGATGCTGCGCGACCGCGCAGACCGCAATATGTTCGGCATCGCGCGCCTCAAGCAGGGCCTCACTCTTGAGCAGGTGCGTGACGAACTAGCTGCCCTCGCCGGGCGCATGGCCAAGGCCGATGCAGACACCAACGAGGGCATGAGCGCCACCGTGCTGCCTCTCTGGAAATCGCACTTCGGCCCGCAGGTGCTGCTGCTTGCCCCGCTGCGCATCCTTATGGGCGTGTGCGGAGTCCTGCTGCTCATCGTCTGCGCCAACGTCGCCAACCTGCTGCTGGCCCGCGCCACCGTTCGTCAGAAAGAATTCAGCACCCGCCTCGCGCTCGGCGCGGGACGCGCGAGGCTCGCCCGCCAGGTCGTCACGGAAAGCCTGCTGCTGGCCATTGCCGGCGCTATCTGCGGCATCGCGGCCACCACCTGGATGAGCCGTTCCCTCGGCCTTCTGCTGCCGCCCACGCAGCTTCCGCTCGCCCTCGACCTCCATCTGAACTTCCGCATCCTCGCGGTCACCACGCTGATTTGCGTGATCTCGGCTGTTGCCGCGGGCCTGATTCCCGCTCTGCAGGCGGGACGCACCAGTCTCAACGAAAAGCTCAACGAAGGCGGACGCAGCAGCATGGCCGGCGTGCGATCGCATCGTTTGCGCTCCTCGCTGGTGGCCGCCGAAGTCTCGCTCGCTTTTGTCGCCCTCATCGGCGCGGCGTTGTTTGCCCGCGGATTCTCCGCCACGCGTCAGATCGATCCGGGATTCAATCCGAACCACGTCCTGCTCTCGCAGTTCTATCTCGCCACCAACGGCTACAGCCTGGAGCAGCGCAAGGAATTCTGCCGGCGACTTGGCGAAAAACTTGAATCCGCTCCGGGCGTTACGAACGTCGCCTGGTCCGACTTCGTGCCGCTCGGCTTCGACTCCGGCTCATGGGAGCACCTTGACGTGCAGGGCTACACGCCGGGCCACGACGAGAACATGAAGATCTACCGCAATATGATCTCGCCAGACTATCTCCCGCTGATGCGCATCCCCATCCTCGACGGCCGCAACTTCTCGCCGCACGACGACGAAAACTCCCCGCTGGTGATGATCGTCAACCAGGCCTTCGTCGATCACTTCTTCGCCGGACACAGCCCCATCGGCCGCCGCATTCACGGCTGGGGCAAGTGGTTCACGGTGGTCGGCGTTGCGCAGAACAGCAAATATCACTACCTCAGCGAAGCGCCTTTGCCCTACTTCTACGTGTCCTTCCGCCAGATCCTCCGCGCCGATCTGGACCTGGCCTTTTACGTTCGGACGCGTGGCACTCCGGAGGCGGCCTTGAGTCTGATTCGGGAGAAAGCCCGGGAAATCGATCCCAACGTCACCGTCTTTGACTCCGTACCACTGGTCGAATTCATTGAAGCTTCGCTCTTTCCACAAATGGTTGCTGCCAGCCTGCTTACGGTCCTCGGAGCGCTCTCGGTGATTCTCGCCGCCGTGGGTCTTTACAGCGTCATGGCTTACTCCGTGGCCCAGCGCACGCATGAAATCGGCATACGCATGGCTCTCGGCGCTCGTCCGGCGGACGTGCTCAGCCTCGTTGTGCGTCAGGGGCTGTTGCTGGT
>DASZGZ010000216.1:0-3348 GCA_035938355.1 Acidobacteriaceae bacterium | reverse complement strand
GGCGCGGGCTTACGACATCAACGCGGCCATCGAGTTTGAACGTAATCGCGAGCGTTACGCATTCCTGAAATGGGGGCAGTCGGCCTTCCGCAACTTCTCCGCCGTGCCCCCGGGCATGGGGATATGCCACCAGGTGAACCTAGAGTATCTGGCGCGCGTGGTCTTTACCACAGAGGTGAACGGCACGCTGCGCGCCTATCCGGACACGTTGGTGGGCACCGACTCCCACACCACGATGATCAATGGGCTAGGCGTGTTGGGCTGGGGCGTGGGCGGCATTGAGGCTGAGGCTTCGATGCTGGGGCAACCCGTCTCCATGCTGGTGCCGCAGGTGGTTGGATTCCGGCTCTCCGGCAAGCTGCGCGAGGGCTCGACCGCGACCGATCTTGTCCTGACCGTGACCGAGATGCTGCGCAAGATGGGCGTGGTCGGCAAGTTCGTCGAGTTCTATGGCGAGGGTATTGCGGAGCTACCGCTGGCTGATCGCGCGACCATTGGCAACATGGCACCGGAGTATGGCGCCACGTGCGGCATCTTCCCTGTCGATGCGGAGACGCTGCGTTATCTGCGGCTGACCGGGCGCAGCGAGGAGCAGGTGGCGCTGGTGGAGGCGTATTACAAGGAGCAGGGGCTCTTCCACACGCCGGGTGCCGCGGAAGCCGAGTACAGCGCAACCATCGAGCTGGACCTGGGGACCGTTCAACCATCCGTGGCCGGACCGAAGCGGCCGCAGGACCGCGTATTGCTGAAGGAGGCGGGCGCAAACTTCAAAAAGGTGCTGCCGACGCTGCTTGGTCCAAACGGAAACCAATCCGTGGCGCGCCAGGTGAGCCGCTGGGAGGGCGAGGGCGGTCATCCTGCCGCCTCCGTGGATGCGGCGCATGGAGACCCCGAGCATGGCACACCATCGAGCGTGAAGCAGCGCTTCGGCGTCGATCCGGACAAGTATCTGGACCACGGCTCCATTGTGATCGCCGCGATTACGAGTTGCACCAATACGTCTAATCCCTCGGTGATGGTGGCCGCCGGGCTGCTGGCGAAGAAGGCCGTAGAAAAGGGGTTGAGCGTGCCGCCGTGGGTAAAGACATCGCTTGCTCCGGGCTCGCGCGTGGTCACGGACTACTACCAGAAGTCCGGTCTCCTGCCGTATCTCGACAAGCTGCGCTTCAACGTTGTTGGCTATGGCTGCACGACGTGCATCGGCAACTCAGGGCCGCTACCGACGGATGTTTCGAAGTCCATCGATGATCATGGGCTGGTTGCAGTCTCGGTGTTGAGCGGTAATCGCAACTTCGAGGGGCGCATCAACTCCGACGTGCGCGCGAACTATCTGATGTCGCCGCCGCTGGTGGTGGCTTATGCGCTTGCCGGCCGCATCGATCACGACTTTGATATCGAGCCGCTGGGACAGAGCAAGGACAGGCAGCCGGTCTACCTGCGCGACATCTGGCCGACGCAGCAGGAGGTTTCCGAGACGATCGCGAAGGCAGTTAATACCGAGAGCTTCCGCAAGGAATATGCAACGGTGACGGACGGCGATCAAAATTGGCAGCACCTGAAGTTTCCGACCGGCAAGGTGTACCAGTGGGAGCCGGACTCGACCTACATCCGGCAAGCGCCGTACTTCGAAAACATGCCGAAGGTGCCTGCTGCGGTTACAGATATCCGGGATGCGCGGGTGCTGGCAGTGCTGGGCGATTCGGTGACGACCGATCACATCTCGCCCGCCGGTTCGATAAAGACGAATGGGCCGGCCGGCAAATACCTGAGCGAGCATGGCGTGAAGCCGGCGGACTTCAACTCCTATGGGTCGCGGCGCGGCAACCACGAGGTGATGGTACGCGGGACCTTCGCCAATGTCCGGTTGCGCAACCGGTTGGCGCCCGGCACCGAAGGCGGGGTGACACGTCTCTTGCCTGAGGGCGAGCCGATGAGCATCTTTGACGCATCGGTGAAGTATGCCGAGCGCGGGACGCCACTCGTGATTCTTGCAGGGAAAGAATACGGCTCTGGTTCGTCGCGCGACTGGGCGGCGAAGGGGCCGCGCCTGCTGGGCGTGCGCGCGGTGATCGCCGAGAGCTATGAGCGCATCCATCGCTCGAACCTGGTGGGCATGGGCATTCTGCCGCTGCAGTTCGTGAACGGGGAGACTGTGGAGTCGCTCGGGTTAACCGGCGAGGAGACGTACAGCTTTCCTGGACTGAAGGCACTCCTCGATGCGCGTTTCGCAAATGGCCGCGACCTGACCGTGGAAGTGACGGATGCGAAAAAGCAGACGCGTAGCTTCAAGGCAAAGGTGCGCATCGATACGCCGCAGGAGATTCTTTACTACCAGAACGGCGGCATTCTGCAGTACGTGCTGCGGCAGCTGGCGGCGAATTAGTGGTTGGGTCGCGCCCCAAACGGTGGTGCGACCCTCGTTACTTCTGCACTTCCAGCATCACCAGCGAATTCACCGGGAGAACCACGTCGATCTTTCCGTCGCGAAGCGCCTTCTTTTCCGGCGGCGCCAGCTTCGATGCTTCATTCAGCTCCCGCACTTGCGCTTCTGTCGGGTAACGCGGGCTGCCCATCTTTCGATATGCGGCGAGCGTGTTGCCGTGCGTAGGATCGAGACGGGTGATGCTGACCGGGGCATTCTTGGCAACGTGCTCGAAGCTGATCTGCATCTGCTTGTCGACACCGGGTCCGCCCGGCTGGCGTGCAGCGGGCGGATCGGCCATGTTCCACACTGCGACGACAAGAGTGCCATCGGGGCGGCGCGTGACTAACGCATTCTTCGAGTCATTCGCAAGGCGCTCATCGCCGAGCTGATGCAGCATGGCGAAGGCGTTGAAGCTGGGCTTACGGATGCTCCACGGCGCGATCAATCCGAAGCCGCCGTCGAAGGGCTCGTGCTTGGGGCCATCCTCTTCAAAGACGTCATCGAAGGTCCAGAAGGACATCATGTCGGCGAGGCCGTCGCACTCGCGAATGGTGTTCGCCACCGCGGGGCCGACAAAAGTGGTATCACGCGCGGCGTCGATGCCGATGACATTCCACTCAGTAACGAACCACGGGATGTGCGGCATGGGCGAGGCGGCGATCTGCTGCCTCACATGCGCCATCGCGGCACAGAGGCGATCATCCATGGGCGGCAGCTCGCTCGGTGTAAAGGTGTGTTCGTAGTTCTCATCGGCGTAGCCGTGGGTGGAGACAAAGTCCACTGGCACGTTGTTGTCGTGCATGTACTTCAGAAACTCGGGCACCCATTCTTCCGCGGCAGCGGCGGGACCGCCGACTCGCAGCCGCGGGCTCACCGACTTCAGAGCACGCGCGGTGTGGCTGTAGAGTTCGAAGTAGGTCGCC
>DASZGZ010000215.1:0-9809 GCA_035938355.1 Acidobacteriaceae bacterium | reverse complement strand
ATCCACGCCGTCACGAGGGTGAACGAGATCGCAAATAAGCCATAAGGTATGGCTTCGGCAAATCTGTGGAAGAAAGACACGGCAGAGGCATCGCGAAACATGGTGGGGCGAGTGGCTGCCAGTGAGAGCGCCCCCAGCGTGGCCGCAATGGGCACCACCATCCGCAGCCGCACCAGCAGACAGGGACGCAATGTCATGACCAGTGGCAACACCACCAGCACCCAAGCCGCCAGGGCCAGCAGCAGTGTCCAGGCCCCCCACGCCAGCAGACCATAACAAAGCGTCTGGACGAACAGCCTGGTCTGCCCCTCTGTGTCGCGCACCGCGATAATCAGGTTGATTGGCAGGCAGGCGATCTGGCCGACGAACCAGCCGCTGAGGCCGCTCAGCGCGGCATAACCCACGCGACGCCATCGTGAGATCGCTGGCTCCGTCCCCATACTGTCTATGCTACGAGCCGGCCTGCGATTTCTGTGTAGAGATCGATCGCCTCAAACAGCTCGCGCTTGGCCAGCTTCTCATGCGGGGTGTGCGCAACGTGGATCGAGCCCGGGCCAAGCAGCAGGGCCTCCCCCCAGTTCGTCAACGCTGGGATGTCCGTGGCAAAGGCCGCAACCATCGTCTCCATCCCTTCCATCGTCCGGAACCGCATGAATGGGATCTCGAGCGTGTACTCGATCTCTGCCAGCCCGGCGATCGCCTTCTCCAGAGCCGCGCGCGTGCTGTCGGACGGCCCCACCAGCCGCACCATCAACTGCGCCAGAGCCTTGTCGGCAATCACATTCGGCGCCCGGCCACCTTCGATCAGGCCTATGTTCAGCGTGCTCGGCCCGATGCCCGGCTCCACGGGCAGCTCAATCTGCATCACGTTGTTCAGCGCCTGGACCAGCTTGTGGATCGCGCTTTCGCCCAGCTCCGGATAGGCGGAGTGCGCCATCTTGCCGGTAGCGCGCACGGCGCCCCGCAAGACGCCCTTGCTGGCCACGCCCAGCCGGTTGTCCGTCGGCTCGCCATTGATCAGATAGCGGTTGCCCTTCGGCTGCAGATTCGCGACCTGCGCGCCCGCCGAGTCCCGCTCCTCGCCAACAACAAACAGCATGCCCGCCTTCACGCCACCGGCTCGCAGCCGCTCCACGGCGGCAATCTGCGCCGCGATGATGCCCTTGGCATCGCATGCGCCGCGCCCGTAGATCGCCTCATCGTCCTCGCTGCTGCCGAAATACGGCGGCACGGTGTCCATGTGAGTGGAAAAGACGATCTCCGGCTCTTCCCCACGCACCGTGGCATAGACGTTAAAGCGGTCCGTCGTCGCGCCGTCCTCGCCTTTGCTGGCCACATGCATCTTCTGCACCGAGAAGTCTCGCGCAGCAAGCAGCTCGGCTAGAAATTCCCCCACCCTGCCTTCGCTATAAGTGGTCGATTCGATGTCGATGAGCTGTCGCGTCAACTGCACAGGATCAAGCGTCATGTTAGGTCAGCATACCTGAGCGCTCGACCCGGCCCATCGTCATCGGACCGATGCGCTCGCTACAATTAATCCAATTAATCCAATGTCCAGCATCCCCAACCGCCTGCAAACACTCACCATTCCTGGTCCTGCGGGAAATCTAGAAGCGCTTCTCGTCGAAGGACAGCCGGAGGCGCGTTACGCTGCACTCGTGTGTCACCCGCATCCCAAGGGTGGCGGCACCATGCACAACAAGGTGGTCTATCGCGCAGCAAAGACGATGCACTCGTTCGGGCTTCCAACGCTGCGATTCAACTTCCGCGGAACCGGGCTCAGCGAAGGCGAACATGATGAAGGACGCGGAGAACGCGAAGATGTGCGTGCGGCGCTGGATTGGTTGCAACAGCGCTACGGTCTGCCAGTGCTCGCCACCGGCTTCTCCTTCGGCGCTTATGTCGGTTTGCGCACATGTTGTGGCGATGCGCGGGTGCCTGGCTTTGCCGCGCTGGGTCTTCCTGTAGCAGTGGAGGGACGTGGATACAGGTACAGCTTTCTCGCAGACTGCACCTTGCCCAAGCTCTTCATCAGCGGCGGGGCAGATCAGTACGGCCCGCAGGCAGAACTCGTGCGTATCGTCGCCTCTGCGGCCACGCCGGCAGACCTCGTCATCATTCAAGGCGCGGACCATTTCTTCGCAGACAAGCTCGAGGAGATGCAACAGGCGCTACGGGAATGGCTCGTCTCACACTTCTTTCCCGGCGCGGCATCCGGCAGCAGTTCGCACACCCCGTAAAGGCCATGGCGGAAGAGGAGAGCCCCGCGTCCCTGCACTTGCTCCACGAGCACGCCCGCGCCATCTTTGCCCATGCGCTCGGTGCCTGCAGGATCGAATACGCCTTCCATCACCGCATCCGCTTCGACGGAAAGACGCTGCTCCTGGAATATCCACCGGAGATGGGGCCAAATCAGATGAGGCTGGATCAGCCTCCCGCCCACATCGAGCTTGGTGGGTACCGCGAAATCCTCATCGTCGCCCTGGGCAAGGCTGCCGTCCCTATGACGCAGTCGCTGCTCGAGATCCTTCCCCCCGCCCTGCAAGTCCGCGGCATCTGCGCCGCACCCTCCAGGCCTGCACGGCCTGATCCGCGAATCCGCTATTACGCAGGCGGCCATCCGTTGCCGAACAGCGACTCCTTCCGCGCCGCCCGGGGTGCGTTGCGTCTGCTCGGACGCGCATCGGGAGAGGCCTTCGTCATCTACCTGATCAGCGGCGGTGGCAGCACACTCTGCGATCTCCCGCTCGATCCTGGGATCTCGCTCGACGACACCATCGCCTTCCACCAGGCACTCATCGCATCCGGCGCCACGATCGGGGAGATGAACACGCTGCGTAAACACTTCTCCGCCGTGAAGGGAGGCCGCTTGGCGACAGCAGCGCCGGACGCCCTCAAACTCACCCTGCAGGTCGTCGATGTGCCATGGCATCAGGCGGACGCCGTCGCATCCGGCCCAACCCTCGCCGACCTCTCCACCGTCAATGACTGCCGCGAACTCCTGGAGCGATATCAACTGCTCGAAAAGTTTCCCGCTTCCGTGCGCAGCTTCTTCAGCCGTCCCGATCTGCCGGAGACGCCAGGCGACAAGGTCGCAATGAAGCAACGCGCCCAGCAGGTCAAAGCTGCCGTTGAAGCCGGCCGCGAGGGGACATCCTTCACAGGCTTCAGTCGGCAGCCAGCCGGCCTCAGCAATTGGCTCGCCACGCTACTCTCCAACCGCGATCTCCTGCGCGCTGCGCGCGAGAAGGCCGCCGCTCTCGGCTACGAGGTGATCGTCGACAACGCCTGCGACGACTGGCCTTACGACAAGGCTGCGGGGTACCTCGTCGATCGTCTTGTGGAGCTTCGCGGCCGCCATGCGGACCGCAAGGTATGCCTGCTCTCCGGCGGCGAAGTCACCGTCCATCTCGATCGCCGACCCGGTACCGGTGGCAGGAACCAGCAATTTGCCCTCGCTTGCGCTCTGCTGTTCCACAAGAGGTTTCGCGGGCAGCCTGTCGCCTGTCTCTCTGCCGGCAGCGATGGGGCGGACGGCAACAGTCCCGCCGCAGGCGCCCTCTCGAACCCCTCAACCGTTACACGCGCGCAGGCCCTCGGCTTCGACGCGCAAGCGGCACTCGACGGGTTCGACGCTTGCCCGCTATTGACGGCACTCGGGGACAGCCTGCGCACCGGACCAACGGGCAACAATCTGCGCGACCTGCGCATCCTGCTCCACGGCTGACTATCAGTTTTCTCTGTACGGTTCCTTCAACTTTCCGTAATGTGTATGGACCCTGCCAAGCATTGAAGGCGTCGGGACGCTCTCAGAAAGGCATCAGCATGGAACCCGAGGCGGAATTTTGCTCTGGTACCGCACCCGCCGATGAACCGGGAAGAGCTGTGCTTCTATGTGTTGGCAATGACGAAGCCCTTCTCTCCTACCGCTGCAAGGTTCTGAATCTCGCCGGATTTGAGGTTGTTGCCGCCACACCCCGGCCGGAGCTGGCAAGCCAGTTCACCAGTCTCTGCCGGTTGCATGGGCCGGCCATGGCGATCGCCTGCCACACGCTCACCGCAAAGCAGCGCATCCACCTGGCGAGCGAAATTCGCGAGGCCTGCCCACAGGTTCCGCTCCTGGCCCTGACCAACGGCGCTCTTTCCGCCACGGAAGCCCAGGGCTACGATCTCATCCTGGACTGCCTGGATGGGCCAGCCGAACTCATTCGCCAGGTAAGGTCCTGCCTCTGACCGTAGCGACAGCGAGCGCGCCCCGGCTACCATAGCCCCATGGCAATTCGTAAAGAGTGGACGGAGTGGCACCTGACTCCGCGTGGCTGGGAAAAGGGCTCAACCCGTCGTGAAGGCCGCGGCAACGACTGGCAGGACGAGCCTGCAGACCGGCTCCTGAGCTACCAGCACTGCGAGTTCCACGGCGTTGGGGAGCCGAAGATCACCACTGAAGAAACCTGGCGCACCAAGGACCCGGCAGCGGTCGGGCAAATCGAGGCCGCCCTCGCCCGCTATGGCGCAGTACCCTCCCGCCTCGAGTAAGTCTGGGGTCACGGGCAGAAAAATGACAGCGTCCGCGCACCGGTGGTAATCGTGGGGTAGCATTGTTGTTACTGCCCTGAAAGGGGTATGTCCCGAAAGGGGACGGAAAGCGTTTTATATTTTGCACTGACGCAGGGCAACCGTTTGCTTCAGCCCTACATCTCCACATCAACTACAAAAAGGGGCTTTGATACCAAGCGATGCCGGCGATCCTGATTGTGGACGATAACCCTATCCAGGCGGTGACACGCCGCCTCATCCTTGAGAAGGCCCACTTCCCCGTTGTACTCGCAGAAGATGGCGCCACTGCCCTGGCAAAGTTCGAGTCAGGCGACCAGTTCGGCATGATCATCACCGATCACTGCATGCCAGGAATGACCGGGCCGGAGCTGGTGAAAAAGCTGCGCGAGCAAACCACGCTGCCTATCCTGGTGCTCAGCGGCATGCCCGAGGCGGAATTGCAGTACGAAGGCATGGACGTCTACTTCCGATTGAAGCCGATCCAGCCGGAAGAGCTCATCAGCCTTTCGCGCACACTGCTCTTCCCGCCCTACGGCCAGACCGCCTGATCCAGGCGCTCCTGCCTTCCTCACCCCGTTTCCGCAAGACTCCATCCAATTGCGGATTGGCGCATCTCCTCGCGCTTTGCGACAATCGACCATAGCCCTAAAGGCATGTCTCTGCTCCAGGTAGCGGAGACATATTCGGCTGTCCTTTTTTAGAAAAGGACACATAGCTTTCTTGCTAGCCCCGTCTAATACAGGAACACGCTCTATGCCGGTCTTTGGTAGCTTCTCCCTCCTCCTCGCGCTCGCTCTCTGTGGCTATACGTTGCTGGCCGGGGCCTTTGCGCTGCGCCAACTCGCAGTCCGCGCCCGCACCCGCATCTCTCCCGAACGTCTGGCCGAGACTGCGCGCCGCGCCGGCATCGCCAGCTTCTTCGCCACCTCTGCCGCGGCATTCGCGCTGGTCTGGGCCGCCTTCACCAACGACTTCTCGGTTTCCTACATCCTCCATCACTCCAACCGCGCGCTCCCTGGCCCATACAAATTCGCCGCGCTTTGGTCCGGTCAGGAGGGATCACTTCTGCTGTGGGCGTGGCTGTTGGCCACCTACGGATTCGTGCTCCGCCTGCGCCACAAAGTGGATGTCCGCCTGACCGCCTACGCCTCGACGATCCTCGCTGGCGTCCAGGTCTTCTTCCTGCTACTGCTCAACTTCGCCGCGCCGCCCTTCGCGCTGGTGCAGGGTGCGGCGCCGGCTGACGGCTTCGGATTGAATCCCCTGCTCCAGTATCCGGAGATGGTGATCCATCCGCCGATGCTCTATCTCGGCTATGTCGGCTTTACCGTCCCGTTCGCCTTCGCACTTGGCGCGCTGATGATGCGCTACCCCGGCGAAAAATGGATCCACATCACCCGCCGCTGGACCATGGTGACCTGGCTCTTCCTTACCTGCGGTATCTTCCTGGGCGCGCACTGGGCCTACTCCGTGCTCGGCTGGGGCGGCTACTGGGCATGGGACCCGGTGGAGAACGCCTCGCTGATGCCCTGGCTTACCGGCACCGCATTCCTGCATTCGGTGATGATGCAGGAGAAGCGCGGCATGATGAAGAACTGGAATGTGTGGCTGATCTTCTCCACCTTCATGCTTTCCATTCTTGGCACGCTGCTCACCCGTTCCGGCTTGGTCAGCTCCGTGCACGCCTTCGCGCAGTCCTCCATCGGCAGCTGGTTCTATGCGTTTCTCTTCATCGTGCTGGTGGTCTGCATCTTCACCTTCATTCTGCAGCGCGACCACCTCAAGTCCGACCACAAGATCGAATCCCTGGTCTCGCGCGAGTCCAGCTTCCTCTTCAACAACCTCATCTTTCTCGCCGCCTGCTTCACCATCCTTTGGGGCACGCTCTTCCCCGTTCTCAGCGAGTATGTGCAAGGCAGCAAGGTCACCGTCGGCGCACCGTGGTACAACCGCATCGCCGTACCCATCGGCCTTGGACTGCTGGCGCTGATGGGTCTGGGACCGCTGCTTGCATGGCGCTCGTCGTCGCTGCGCTCCATCCGCCGCAACTTCGTTCTACCCTGCATCGCGACCATCACCACCGCGGTCGCGCTGCTCGCCATCGGCGAACGTCCGTGGCAGGATCAAGGCCCGCTCTACTCCTTCGTGGCCTTCTCCGTCGCCGCCGGCGTCATAACGGCCATCTCATCCGAGTTTCTGCGCGGTGCCCATGTGCTGAAGGTCCAAACCGGCAGGAACATCTTCGCCGCGACGCTTCTGCTCATCCAGCGCAATACCCGCCGCTACGGTGGGTACATCGTCCACTTCGGTGTGGTGGTCATCTTCATTGGACTCGCCGGATCCGCCTTCAACCGCTCTACCGAGCAGGAGATGGACTTCCGTCAGTCCATGCAAGTCGGCCCCTACACTCTGGTCTGCCAGGACTATACGCAGGACACCAATCCCAACTACGACAGCGAGTATGCGCTGCTCGATGTCTACCGCAACGGCAAGAAGGTCACGCAACTCGCGCCGGAGAAGCGTTTCTACGTCGCCTCGCAACAGGTATCCACCATGGTGGCAAATCATTCCACCCTGGTCTGGGACCTGTACGTGATCTACGCCGGCCAGAACCCGGACACGAACCACCCCATCATCAAAGTCTTTCTCAACCCGCTGGTCGCCTGGATCTGGATCGGGGTTGTGATCGTGATTCTCGGCACCCTGGTCGCCCTCGTGCCGAATCTCACAACGGTTCTGTCGCCTGCGCGCGCCCGCCACCGAGCGAAGGGCTCCGCTCGACCGCTGGTCAGCGAACCGGCAACCCTGCGAGGCGGCGACTGATGTTTCCGAAACGCCTGCGTTCGACGTTGCACCTCGCCCTTGTCATGGCAGTCGTGGCCTTTGGCGCACACGCCTCCGACACCGCCAACGGCGCTCGCTATCAGAAGCTGAGTCACGCCATCATGTGTCCCTGCGGCTGCAACCAGCTCCTGGGCGAATGCAACCACGTCGGATGCCCGGACTCGGACAAGATGCGTGGACAGCTCGCCGCTTCCATTGACCATGGCGACGATGACACCGCGATCTTCCGCGCCTTCCAGGATGAGTACGGTCCCACGGCGCTGGCAGCACCCATGTTCACGCGCTTTAACCAGTTCTCCTGGTGGGTGCCACCCATGGTGTTGCTGCTGGGCATCGGCGGCGTCTTTTTCGTGGTTCGCCGCTGGCGGCCACGCGCGGTCGCCATGCCAATCCCCGCCAGCGATCCACACAGGCTCGTGCTCGAGCAGCGCATCCGCCGCGAAACCGGGGGCGACTCGCTATGATCCTTGCCGTCTGCGCCACCTTCACCATCGCGCTCTTCGTCTACGTCTTCTATCCGGAACGCACCGTCACCGCACAGCGCGTGAAAACACGACTCGATTTTCTTGAAGAGCAGAAGGCCGTTCTCTACGACAACCTGCGCGACCTGAACTTCGAATACCGCGCCGGCAAATATCCGGAAGAGGATTACGTCGCCCAACGCGCCACCCTCGAAGCCGAAGCAGCACAGGTCCTTGCAGAGATGGAGCGCCTGCAGCAGCAGGCGAACCCGCGCAGAGCCTAAACCCCTTGGCCGACGCCGATCCGCTGCTCGAACGTTTTGCCGCCATCTCGGATATTCACGGCAACTTGTTGGCTCTTGAGGCCGTGCTCACCGATATCTCGCTGCGGTCTGTTCCGCAGATCGTCAACCTCGGCGACCACCTGCAGGGCCCGCTCGATCCCGTCGGCACAGCTGAGCGGCTCATCCCGCTCCATCTGCCGAGCATTCGCGGCAACTGCGATCGACTGCTCTTCGAAGCCGGGACCATCGTCACACCCGGCAGCACCCTTGCCGCGAACCGCGAGATCCTCACCGACCGGCACAAACAATGGCTCGCCACGTTGCCCCAGACCCTCCTGCTTGGGGACGTCCTGCTCTGCCACGGGAATCCCTGGGCCGACGACGTCTATCTGCTCGAAGAGATCACCGCTGGCGGCACGCGTATGAAGCGCACCGAGGAGCTTGCGCCCGTTCTGCACGGCATCCCTGCCTGGCTTGTGCTCTGCGGTCACAGCCACCTGCCCCGCACGGTTCAAATGCCGAATGGCATGCTGCTGGTCAATCCGGGAAGCGTCGGACTTCCTGCTTATTCGGCGGAATCCCCGCGTCCGCACGTCATGGAAGCTGGCAGCCCGCACGCACGGTACGTCATCGTCACCCGGTCGGGTGAGAACTGGCATGTGGAGCATCACGCAGTGGTCTACAACTGGGCAGCGGCCGCGCGTCTTGCCGAAGAGAATGGAAGGCCTGACTGGGGTGCGTGGCTGCGCACTGGACGAGCGTGAGGCGTCATAGCCTCGCCCGCATAATCACCTTTGAGCAAATCATCCGCAATTCCGTAAGTTGGCAGTATCCTAGGCAAGATTCGACATGAGACGCCTGCTGCAAATTTCGCTCTCCCTCGCCCTTCTCCTCATTCCACCTACAATTCCGTCCGCGCTCGCCGCCACGATCACCGGCACTGTCACCAACGGCACCACCAATAAGCCCTCCGATGGTGACGATGTGATCCTCATCTCGCTGCAGCAGCGCATGCAGGAGGCAGCGCGCACCAAAACCGACGCCCATGGCCATTATTCGATCAATGTGCCCGATCAGGGCATGCATCTGATCCGCGTCGATCATGAGAAGGCCTCTTACTTCCAGCCGGCGCCTCCCAGCACCAGCACGGTCGACGTGACCGTCTTCGACGTGGCCGCCACAGTGCCCGGCATCAGCACGGAGGCGAACGTGATCCGGGTCGAGACCGACCCGCAGGGACTGCACGTCACTCAGAGCTACTTCGTCAAAAACGACTCCACGCCGCCGCGCACGCAGTTCTCCAGCCGCTCCTACGAGATTTATCTGCCACCCGACGCCAAGGTCGAGGGAGCAGCCGCCATGGGCCCAGGCGGCATGCCGGTAGCCTCTTCGCCGGCGCCGATGGGCGAGAAGGGCCACTACGCCTACCTCTTCCCCCTCCGTCCGGGTGAGACTCAGTTCCAGGTCACCTACAGCCTTCCCTACACCGGTTCGGCGAAATTCGAGCCGAAGCTCGCCGGTACAGCGGACAACGTGGTCGTCATGGTGCCGAAGAGCATGACCTTCACGCCTGATGCGTCGACGCCTTATCCGCCCATCAACGACGACATCAACGCCCAGACCTTTGTCGCAAAGAATGTCACCCCCACGCAGGCGCTTGGAT
>DASZGZ010000214.1:0-7778 GCA_035938355.1 Acidobacteriaceae bacterium | reverse complement strand
CGCATGGTGCAGGGATTCACGAACGATCGCTCGATGCTGCTGGCCGCAGTGAATGACAAGAAGAGCGGAGCGTGGTCCGAGACGAGCTCCGCGTCCAACATGCCGCAGGATGATGCGGACGATCGGGAGAGGGCAGAAATTTTGAACGCTCTGGATCCGGCACGCAACAGTGTTGACATGGTGGGGAATGCCCAGTCGATGCACAAGACATACCAGAGCGACCAGCGCATGGCGATGACGATCGCGGACCTGACACGGCTGGCGCGGTATCTGGCGAAGACGCCGGGGCGCAAGAATCTGGTCTGGTTCGCGAGCTCGTTCCCGATCGCGCTGTTTCCCGAGCCGGGCGAACGCGCCTCCCTGGCCACGACGGCGCAGAACCAGCAGATCAAGGATGCGATCGACCTGCTGGCACTGTCGCGAGTGGCGATCTACCCGGTGAGTGCGCAGGGCGTCGCGGTGCAGACGGCGGGCGATGCCAGCGATCACTTTGGGATGGAGCAGCATGCACAAGCGGCGCCAGACGAAGCGCCGCCCTCGGCGCCTATCCAGAGTACGGGCGGGAACGATTACAGTTATGGAGCGCTTTCGAATGAATCGCGACATGAAGAAAGCGCACACGCGGCGACTTTCGCTGCGATGAACGCGCTGGCCTTCGGGACCGGCGGCGTCATGCTGCCGACGAGCAACGATCTGAGCCGCATGCTGGCGCGCGCCGTCCGCGATGGCTCCCAGTACTACACGCTGAGCTACACGCCGACCAACACGAAGACGGACGGCAGCTTCCGGCGCATCGAGGTGAAGCTGCGCAGCGGCAATTATCAGCTGGCGTATCGCAGGGGCTACTACGCGACAGATGCCGTGCTGGGAACAGCGGCGAGTCCGGCGGTGAACACGGCGAAAGCGGCTGCAGCCGTTTCCGGCGATCCGCTGTCGCCGCTGATGCGCAGCGGGATGGACGCTGCGACAGAGGTGCAATATGAGGTGCGGGTCGAGCCCGTGACTCCGCAGCCTCCCGTGAATGCTGCACCAGTAGGGGGCAACGCGAAGGTGACGGGACCGGTGACGCGATATCGCGCGGACTTCGTCATTCACCGGCGGACGGCACCGTCGCCTGACGCCACCCGCAAGGATCGGCTTCAGGTAGAGGTGATCGCGTACGACCGAAGCGGGAAGGTGTTGAACTGGCAGGCTGGCGCGCTGAACCTGACGCCGGCTGACGATGCGACTGCGCAGCAAAAGGGCATTCGGACCCACATGGAGATCGATGTCCCGCAGGATGCAGCGTCGCTCGTCACTGGCGTCTATGACTGGAGCTTGCGCGAAGCGGGCACGCGAGAGGTCGCGCTGAGCACCACCACACTTCCCGCCGCGCAGCCAGCGGAGATTTCAGAGAGCACGCCAACACAGGCTTCCGTAACCGCGCCGGCGGCCCAGCATATGCCGGCGCTGCTCCCACGGCCACCGGAGGCTGTCGAGCGCAAGGTCAAGACGGAGCGCCGTATCCATCTGGATGTTGTCGTGAGTGACGCATCCGGCCAGCCGGTGAGCGGGCTGCAGCAGTCGGAGTTCACGGTTCTGGATGACGATCACGCGCAGCCGCTTGCGTCCTTCGGCGCAGTGGATGGGCTCACGGCCGAGTCTCCGGCGGAAGTGGTGCTGGTTCTGGACACGATGAACACTTCGTTCCAACAGATGGCTGCGGTACGTCAGGGCCTGGAGAGGTTTTTGCGGCAGAATGGCGGCCATCTCGCTCTGCCGGTTTCGGCCATCTTTCTGACGGACACAGGCGTGAAAGCGAACCAGGCGACGCGCGACGGCAACGCGCTGGCCGCCGATATCGAAAACCTGCCGGCGCCGGTGCATGTGATCAACAGCGCGCAGGGACTGGACGGTCTGATGCTGCGCTTTGGCCGGTCCGTTGATGCGCTGAATCAGATGACGCGGTACGAGGCGAGCAAGCCTGGGCGAAAGCTGATGATCTGGGTCGGCGGCGGGTGGCCGATGCTCTCCAATGCGAGATATCACATGGACGCGGGAAACCAGAGCAGCTTCTTTCACTCCATCGTCGACCTCTCGACCAACCTTCGCGAGGCGCGTGTGACGCTGTACAGCGTGATCCCGCTCGACCTGAATAAGGGAAACGAAGCCAGCGCCTTCCTGTATCAGAACTTCATGAAGGGCGTGGAAAACGCGAAGCAGGCGGACGCGGGCGATCTTTCGTTGCAGGTGCTGGCTAAGCAGAGCGGTGGCCGAGCCATCGGTCCAACGGGCGACATCTATGCAAGTGTTGTTCGCTGCGTAGCGGACGCGAACGCCTTCTACGAGCTTTCCTTCGACTCCGCGGCGGCCAGCCAGGTGGACGTGTATCGCGGGTTGCAGGTCCGGCTGGACAAGCCGGGATTGAAGGCCCGCACCAACACAGGCTATTACGCGCAGCCCTGAAGCCGATTCTCTGCTGCCGGTCAGCTCTTCAGCAATGCCTGGATCTGCTCCCGGTACTGACGGCCGGTGGAGATGCGCGTGCCGCCGGCGAGCTCGATCTCATAGGTGCCGCTGAAGAGAGGGTGCACGGCCGTGATGCGAGACAGGTTGACGATCCGGCCGCGGTGAACCCGTACAAATTTTTGCGGGTTGAGCCGCTCTGCGAGGCTGGTCAGTGTCTCCCCCAGCAGGAAGTGCTTTGTCCCGCAGTGCAGTTGCACGTAGTTGTTGGCGGACTCGACCCAGTCGATGGTGTTTACCGGCACAAGATCGAAGTGCTCTCCCGTGCGCGCTACGATGCGGTCCGGCCATTTTTCTGCCTTCGCTTCCAGCAGCGAGCGCAGCTGGGTGGAGAGGTCTCCAGCGCGCGCTGAGAGGATGTGCTTCTTCGCGCGATCGATGCTTCGGTTCAGCCTGTCGTCGTCGAAGGGTTTCAACAGGTAGTCGACTGCGCTGAGTTCAAACGCCTTCACGGCGTAGTCGTCATAGGCGGTCACGAAGACGACTGCGGGCATGTGCTCCGGCCCCACCTGCTCGACCACGTCTAGGCCGGTACCGTCGTGCATTTGTACATCGAGCAAGACCAGATCCGGGTGGAGCTCGCCTATCGCGGCGATGGCCTGTGCGCCGGATTCGCATTCGCCCGCGATCTCGACATCGTCGCGCGTCTCGAGACCACGGCAGAGGCTCTGGCGGATGAGTGCTTCATCGTCGACGACGAGCACTCGAAGACGAATCTCCGTCGAGTTAGCCATGGTGAACAGGCATGCGGTCCGATACCCGCTCCTTGACGGCCTTTCGCGCATTAGAAGTGCGCGCGGAATAATGCGCGGGCAGCGCGATACGTACTTCTGTTCCGCCTTCCAGCAACGGCCGAAGCTCGAGCGACTGGCGGTCATACATGCGTGTCAGTCGCTCTTTGGTTGCACCGAGCCCGACTCCGAGCCGCAGATCTGCCGGGTCCGTAACCGGGAGACCTGCACCGTTGTCACGGATGGTGAGAACGAGGTCATCGCTCTGATAATTTGCTTCGAGCACGCCGCGCACCCAGATTACGCCTGCCTTGTCGCGTCCTCCGACGCCATGCCTTATCGCGTTCTCTACCAGCGGTTGCAGCAGCAGATTTGGAACCAGTGCCCGCTCCGCCTCTCGCGCAATATCGAAGAGCACGGATAGCCGATTGCCATGACGAACCTGCTCGATCGCAATGTAGGCCCTGGTAAGGGCCACCTCTTCACTGAGCGGAATCTCGTCCTTGTAGTCGCTGCGGAGTGCCACACGCAGCAGATCTCCAAGGCGGGTCAGCATCTGGCTTGCTGCTTTCGCATCCTGTCCGGCGAGCGCGGAGACGTTCTGCAGGCAATTGAAGAGGAAATGCGGATTCAGACGCATGCGCAGCGTCTCCAGCTCTGCCAGGCGAAGCGCTCCCTCCAGATTTGATTTCTCCAGCGCCAGCTGCGCCGCCTGCCGTTCCGTCTGGCGCACGTCAATGAGATGGCGGATGAAGGCGCTGGCCCCTACGGTAACTGCGTAAATGGAGAACTGCAGACATATCTCGCTTGCCGGCATGCGCCACGAGAAGATCACCGGGCCAACGCGATGCCAGAACAAGACATGAATGGTGCGGGCGATGACGAATGCGAACAAAAACGCGACATAGCAAAATGGCAGCGCACACAGGATCAGGATCGCGGTATTCCTCGTGGAGAACGGCCATCCAATGCGGAAATTTTGCTCCAAGCGGAAGACGATGGGCGTGAGTGGTAGCCAGGCGTAGTAGCAGGCAAGCCAGCAGAACAATCCGAACAGCAGATTTCCCGCGGGTGCACCGGGCAGCAGCCGATAGTGGACATAGGACAGGGTTCCGAGCAGAGTCCAGGCAGCGAAGAGTATCCCGTAGCCGGGATAGCGGATCATCTTCCCGTCGTAGTTGGTATCGGAGTTCCCATCATGGCCCGTCGGTAGTGCGGCAGCGTTCCTTCGCACCTGAACCTCCGTCTGCACACTCATAATGATGCTCGCCGCCGCGACGAAGATCCAATGCGGCGTGGCGAACGCCACCTTCCAGGGGGCCAACGTACTTCCTGAACTGGTGAAATTTCGGCAGTAGCTGCGGAGCGTCCGGCGCGATCCGTTCCTAGGGGAGAAATCGGCAAACGCACACAGCTCAACAAAGACGTTTCGTCGAATGATTTCGCCAGAACGCGATCCCGTGGCCGCCAGATGTATCGTGTCGTTCGCCAGAAGCCGATGGCGGCGCGCCGGGATCCGCTACAGCATGCATTTCATGCAAGACCGAGGAGGAAGGTCATGAAGCTCATGCGGATGCTCGCTGTTGGTGCGGTGCTCGCGTCGTCTCACCTGGTTTATGGTCAGGGCGAAACCCAGGTGATGACGGTCAACGTTCCTTTTGCCTTTACGGCGGGCAGCGTTTCCATGCCCGCGGGCCACTATGTGATCTCGCGCGTGCAAGATTTCCATGTGTGGAAGCTGACAACTTTCGGACACCCGGGTGTCTACGTAACGATCACACCGCGGGAGCTTCGTAAGGCGGCCGATACGTCCCGGCTTGTCTTCAATCATGATGCGACGGGCTACGCTCTCAGCCAGATCCAAGAGGGAGCGCAGACCGACATTGCGCAGGTCGTGCAACCACACAAATCAGCCAATCAGGAACTAGCGTTTGTGACAGCGGAAGGCCGATAGGCCGGCGCTGTCACCACCTTCCGGTATTGAGGAAAGTGGTGTTCGCCCAGTGACGCCACGAATGGGACGAGGCCGCTACTTGCTTCCCTTGTAGTCCACAAAGAGGTCGGGGAACTGCTGCTTGAGGGCTTCGATCTTCGGACGGTCGCAGACGAGGATGTACGGGTTGTCCGGGTTGCGGAGCGCGTAGTCCTGGTGATAATCCTCGGCGCGGTAGAAGCCTTTGAGGGGCACCACCTGGGTGACGATGGGTCGCGGAAAGATGTGCGCAGCATCGAGCTGCTGGATGTATGCCGTGGCGAGCCGCTTCTGGTCGTCGTTCGAGTAGAAGATGGCGGAGCGATACGAGGTGCCAACGTCGGGTCCCTGACGGTTGAGCTCAGTGGGATCATGCGCGACGGAGAAGAAGATGCGGAGCAGCTGGCCGTAGGTGATCTTCGAAGGATCGTAGACGACCTGGACGGACTCGGCGTGGCCGGTGGTCTCGGTGGTGACCTGATCGTAGGTAGCGGTGGCAGCTGCTCCGCCGGAGTAGCCGGTAGTCGTTTTCACTACGCCTTTGACGCGCTCAAAGACAGCCTGAGTCCCCCAGAAGCAGCCGCCGGCAAAGACCGCGGTCTGCTTGCCGCTGGCTTTGGCGAGGGTGGTATCGGTGGTGGGCGCTGGGAGAGGCATGCGCGTGGCGGCATTCGCCATGCAACCGGTGAGCGCAGCGGCAAGCGCGAACGAAGAGAGAACACGGATGAGCGAAGTACGCATGGAGGGTCCTCAGCTGGAGTACGCGGCTGCGCATGGAATAGATGCGCGGCAGAGTCCAGTATGGATGGGACGGCGCGGAGGGGCGAAAGTTACAGACGCGTTCAGCGCGCTCTTGAATACATCTACGAAGAAAATGCGCGAGCCTTGCCCGATGTTGCAGAATCTATGGAATATGAACGACGTTGGGGTGAGGGAAGGAACAAACGGGATAGCGGCGGATCGCGGGGGCATCCGGCTGGCGACAGCTGCGGACCGCGAGGCAATACGGCAGCTGGTGAACCAGGCATTTGAGATAGAGCGCTTTCTGAAGAGGGGCGGCGGCGACCGGCTGCAGGGCGATGGCGAGCTGGAGTACCTGTTCGAGCGCGGCACGTTTCTGGTCAAGGAAGAGGGTGGCGCGGCTGAGGAAGATAACTCGCTGGCGGGCTGCGTCTATGTGGAGCCGCGCGGCGACCGCGCGTACCTGGGGCTGCTATCGATTGCGCCGGCGCGACAGGGCGCGGGGCTGGGGAAGCAGTTGAACGCTGCGGCTGAGCAGTTTGCGCGGGAGCAAGGCTGCCGCTGGATGGATCTGCGGGTGGTGAGCCCGCGGCGGGAGCAATTAGTGCCGGTCTATCGCCGACTGGGTTACGTGGAGACGGGCACCGAGGAGTATGCGGCGGCGCTGGTGGAGAAGATGGCGATACCCGGACACTTCATCCTGATGACCAAGGCGCTCTAGGAATCAGGAGGAGAATCGGCCTCAGGCCCGTGATCGCCTATCACTCAAACATTCGTAAGGAAGTTGTCGGCGAACATGTTGCGGGCGATGATCTTCGGGGTTGCGATCATGGCGCGAAGCATTTCAGCCTGGCGCCAATAGTCCTGTGCACGGTCGGGGTTTTCGACGGCAGCCAGGCGAGCTTCGCGCTCCAGGCGATCTGCAAGAAGTTCGGAAGGTGACGATTCACGAATGCGGAGAGTTTCCATGGCTTCGAGGGTACGAGCGTCGTCACGAGATTCGAATACTACTTTCGTTGCTGTGTCTTGATCCGAAGAGGGCTGTGGCAGACGGATTGGATTCTCGCGCCGCCCACGGAGCACTCGTTGCCACTGAAAGCGAGCCAAGTGTTGTCATCACACCAAAACAGGCCTCGGTTGAGCGCGAGGACAGGGGCGGCTTGGCGCGTGCGGTTGTCATCTAACTACCCGCATTGAGACATTCGATGCGGAGGAAGAAATCCGATGAAACGTGTTCTCACAGCCGCTTGCTGTATCGTTCTCTGCTCACTACCTGCACTCGCCAAAGAAAAGGCCATGGAAGCAAAGGCAATGACAGACCAGCAGTTTGTTGACTTCGCCGCACAAACTGACATGGTCGAAGCCAATCTGGGGCAGTTGGCGGGCTCTGCCGCATCCGCGCAGCCGGTCAAGGATTACGGTCAGATGCTGGTCACAGATCACACCAAGGATTACAACCAACTGTTTGACGTTGCCCACCAGGCCAATCTCAATATGCCGAACGCGATCGACGCTGAACACAACAAGGCGATGATCGATCCGTTTCAGAAATTGAAGGACGTCGCCTTCGATCGGCACTATGCGCAGGAGATGGTGGCCGGACATACGAAGGCCATCGCCATTTACAAGAAGGAAGCAGCCGACGCGCAGAATGCGGCGCTGAAATCCTATGCAGCGCAGGCGTTACCGGTCCTCGAAAAGCACTTGGAAGATGCCAAGGGTCTAGCGAAGGCCAAGTAGGTGGCAGTGCTCGCTGTAGCGAGGCTACCGTAGCTAGGCTCAGCTCTAGGACCGCTGCTTTTGAGCGTCCGCTGCGGCCAGTCCGAGTT
>DASZGZ010000213.1:0-6280 GCA_035938355.1 Acidobacteriaceae bacterium | reverse complement strand
GCCCCTTCGCGCCCCTCCAGTTACCCCTCAACCGCCTCTGGCTGCCACCCCCCGGGAGCGGTTTCGGCGTACGAGCCATCCACGATATCCTTATATGGCCCAATATTTTCAAGCCAGCTAAGGAGCCCCCGTGGCCACAACACTGCCGCAGACCGCCGCCCCCACCACCGCCGACTACAAAGTCGCCGACATCTCGCTCGCCGACTGGGGCCGCAAAGAGATCACCATCGCCGAGCAGGAGATGCCCGGCCTCATGGCCATCCGCGCCAAGTACGCCCCATCGAAGCCGCTGGCCGGCGTTCGCGTCACGGGCTCGCTCCACATGACCATCCAGACCGCCGTGCTCATCGAGACGCTGGTCGATCTCGGCGCCTCGGTCCGCTGGGCCTCGTGCAACATCTTCTCGACGCAGGACCACGCCGCTGCCGCCATCGCCGCCGCCGGCGTCCCCGTCTTCGCCTGGAAGCGCGAGACGCTCGAAGAATACTGGTGGTGTACCGCGCAGGCGCTCGCGCACAAGGGCGGCCTCGGCCCGCAGCTCATCGTCGATGACGGCGGCGACGCCACGCTGCTCATCCACAAAGGCGTCGAGCTCGAGAAGGGCGACCGCTCCTGGGTCGATGCCACTGCCGAGAGCGAAGAGGAGCAGGTCATCAAGAACCTGCTGAAAGAAACACTGAAGAAGGATCCCAAGCACTGGACCAACGTCGCGAAAGAGTGGCGCGGCGTCTCCGAGGAAACCACCACCGGCGTCCATCGCCTCTACAAGATGATGGAGCAGGGCAAGCTGCTCGTCCCCGCCATCAACGTCAATGACTCGGTGACGAAATCGAAGTTCGATAATCTCTACGGCTGCCGCGAGTCGCTCGCCGATGGCATCAAGCGCGCCACCGACGTCATGGTCGCCGGCAAGGTCGCCGTCATCTGCGGCTACGGCGATGTAGGCAAGGGCTCCGCACACTCGCTGCGCGGCATGGGCGCACGCGTCATCGTCACGGAGATCGACCCCATCAATGCTCTGCAGGCCGCGATGGAAGGCTTCGAAGTCACCACACTCGAGGACACGCTCGGCCGCGGCGACATCTACGTCACCTGCACCGGCAACGTCGACATCATCACCTACGAGCACATGGAGCAGATGAAGGACCAGGCCATCGTCTGCAACATCGGACACTTCGACAACGAGATCCAGATGGATCGCCTCAACACCGCGAAGGGCGTTACGAAGCTCAATATCAAACCGCAGGTCGACAAGTACACCTTCCGCAGCGGCAATGCGATCTTCGTCCTCGCCGAAGGCCGCCTCGTCAACCTGGGTTGCGCTACCGGTCATCCCAGCTTCGTGATGTCAAACAGCTTCTCCAACCAGACGCTCGCGCAGCTCGATCTCTGGAAGAACAAGGACACTTACAAGGTCGGCGTCTACACGCTGTCAAAGAAGCTGGACGAAGAAGTGGCCCGCCTGCACCTTGAAAAGATCGGCGTGAAGCTCACGCAGCTCTCGAAGAAGCAGGCGGACTACATCGGCGTTCCGGTGGAAGGCCCCTACAAGGCAGACCACTACCGCTACTAAAAGAAACTCAAACAGGCACAAATGGAAGGTCATTCGTCATCGAATGGCCTTTCGTGCGTCTGCATCGGCGCACCTGCCCATAGTGTCTCTCCACGGTAGAGGTGTTCGATTCCGGGCACTCACGCGCGGAAGCGGACAGTATGCCCCATGCTCTCCTCGCATTCTACTTTCGCGGAGGCCATTGGCCGACGGCGATCCGTCACATCGCTTTGTAATCTCGTCGCGCATGTAAGGAAGAGCGACACGATGTGGTGCGTCGCAAGGAACACGCCCGTGCCAATGCCGTATTACGTGCAAGAGTTCTTAAGCATTGCAGCGAAACGGACAGAGCAAAGTGCTTTTGCTTAACGTCGCGCGTTGCCATACCGGTGCGACCAACACCAAATAGGAGATGTCATGAAAATTCGCATTGCCCTCGCTACCTTCTTCGCCGCCGCTTTATTTGCTGCAGTTCCTGCTACCTATGCTGCGGTTCCGAACATCAATCCTTCTGTGCACGCCTTCTTCTTCAACGGCGAAAAGAAGATCAAGTTCAATGTCAACAACCAGACCGGTGTCCCGATCGAATTGAAGGTCGGCGACAAACTCACCACGCTCAAGCCAGGCGAGGTCATGGCCTTCAAACTGCCGGTGGGAACCCGCATCACTTCGAATACAGCAACAGACCATATGCGTGTGGGCGACGTGGTCGTAGAAGTCACCAGCGGCATGTACAGCGACTCGACCATCACGATCAACAAGTAGACCCGCCGAGTACGGCCTTCGATCTGTTCCGCAAAAGCAGAAGGCCACTCCATTCGGAGTGGCCTTCCCGCTCAGCCCCATAAGACGCCGTCTTCATTGAGCGCCGCGTAGACCGTGCTCTCCCGCTTCGAAATCTCCTGACGCGACGTTATAAAAGCCGTCATTCGGACCTGGCGTATACCATCGCCCTTAACCAGGAAGACGGCGACCTGATGCTTCCCGAAAGTTCAAAGATCGAGTCAACTTGCCATCGACTTGCTAAGCAAGAAGTTGCCTTTAATCGCGGCGAGATATGGCAAGTGCGAAGTACGCTATGGGAGCGTATGCCAGTCGCTCGCTCTACCGTGAAAGCCGATCTCATGAAGCCCGCCTGTTGGGGCCTCGCGGTCGCGCGCGAGCACGCCCAGCGCCTACTCGCGCAAGCCGACCGCCGCCGCATCTCGCGCCAGCTCGTCGATGCGCTCTCCACCAGCGATCCGGAGCAGCGCGTCCGCGCCGCGGATGTCGCCCGCCGCATGACGGAAAAGGACGCCGGCTTCCTCGTCGCGCACGCCGCCGAGCTCGCGGTCATCCTCGCTGAAATACCGATCTCCGCGTCGCGTACCCGTTGGCATCTCGGTCTCGTTGTTGCGCGCTCCGCGCGCACTCCATCTGATATCCGCCTCGCCGCCGAAGTTCTCTGGCAGCTCGCCGAAGACAAGAGCAACGTCGTCCGCTCCTCCGCTGTCGAAGGCCTCGGCCTGCTTGCACGTCGCGATCCGGCACTCCGGGACTCCGTCGAACCATTCCTCCATCAGGCGCTCATCACCGGCACACCCGCCATGCGCGTCCGTGCGCGCAACGCACTCTGCTGGCTGCAATCGGGCGCGGCAAACAAGCATCGTCCTCTTTAGGTGTCCGGATTCGGTCACACGCGCGCGTCCGTGGACAGCGCGAAGCCGGTTCGACTTCACCTACCCACACGGAAGTGCTTGATAATCCAAAGTCAGTCGCGCTCGTGTCCTTCGGCAGGAAACGTGCAATTTCACCTGCATTCCTAAGGAGAAAGCGGTCGCGCGAAAGCTTGTCTCCTGGGATCTATGGTCGCGGTAGCGATGCCCGGGCTGTAGCAGGAGACAATCTTTTATCATGCACGGACTTCTCAGCGAACTGCGTTTCACAATGCGTCAGTTGCGGCGAAGCCCGGCTTTCAGCGCGGCCGCCCTTTTTACTCTCGCCCTCTGCATCGGCGCCACCATCGTCATGTTCTCCATCGTGCGCAACGTGCTGCTGCGCCTGCCTGACTACGCACAGCCGCAGCAGCTCGTCGTCCTGCGGGAGAACATCTCTGCCGGACCGGACAGCTTCGGCGATCTCCCCATCAATGCCAACCATTTGCGCTACTGGCAACAACACGCGCGTTCCTTTCAGGGTTTCGCGGCGCTCTCGCTGTACTCCATGCCGCTCGGCGGCGACCAGCCGGAGGAGATCGGTGTCTCGCAGCACACCGCAAACCTCTTCTCGCTACTCGGCGTGCACCCCATGCTCGGCCGCACCCTTCTGCCGGCAGAGGAGCAGCCCGGCCATGATGTCGTCATCCTCACCGAAGGACTCTGGCGCCGTCGTTTTGCTGCCGATCCCAACATCATTGGCCGCGCCATTTCGCTCGATGGCCGCCCCTACACCGTAGTCGGCGTGCTGCCCGCCAGCTTCGCTTTGCCCAGCCCCGAACTCCTCAGCAGCTTCCGCGGCACAAGCCGTTCCATCGAAGCCTTCGTTCCCTTCGGATGGACCGCGGAGCAGCTCTCCGAAGTCGAAGGCGACCACAACTACTTCGGCATCGCCCGCCTCGCGCCCGGAGTCTCCATCGCGCAGGCCGCCGCGGAGATGAACACGCTGCAACAGGCCATCGGACGGCAAACGCCTGACCACGTTGCGCTCTCCATGAATCTCTTCGGCCTGCAGCAGTACCTTACCGGTGGCAGCCGCAACTCGCTTCTCATGCTGCTCGCCGCCGTCATCACTGTGCTTCTCATCGGTTGCGTCAACATCACCAACCTGCTTCTGGCCCGCGCCGCCAGCCGCGAGCACGAAGCCGCCGTTCGCTCCGCCGTGGGAGCAAGCTCCGCGCAATTGCTACGCAGCGTCATCATGGAACCGCTGCTTCTCTGTGCCGGCGGATGTCTGCTCGGTCTCGCCTTCGCCGCTCTCTCGCTCCCCTCCCTTGCGCACGCGCTGCCCTCCACGCTGCCGTTGTTGCATCCGCTGCGTATGGACGCGCAGATCGTCCTCTTCGCCGTCGGCGCATCGCTCGTCTCGGCATTGCTCTGCGGCCTGCTGCCCGCCGCGCGCTTTGTGCGCAATCATCCCCAGCAGGCGTTGCGTTCCGAAGGCCGCACCACGAGCGAGTCTGCGGGCGGCAAGCAACTGCGCCGCTCGCTCGTCGTTGCAGAAGTCGCAGCCAGCGTCTCGCTCGTTGTTCTCGCTGGTATGTTTCTGCTCAGCCTCTATCATTTATTGCGCGTCGATCGCGGCTTCACTACCCAGCATGTCATTAGCGCCAGCGTCGGCCTGCCGGCCAAGCAGTACAACACGGAGGAATCCCGCGTAGCCTTCTATCAACGCTCGCTCGAACGGCTCCGCCAGTTGCCAGGCGTCCGCTCCGTCGGCGTCATCAGCGTGCTTCCGCTTGACGGCGATAGCTGGGGGGATATCATTTCCGCCCTCGGCGATACACGTCCGCTCTACTCACGCCCGGTCGCCCACTTCCGCTGGATGAGTCCCGGCTACTTCGAGACCATGCAGATTCCGTTGCTCGCTGGCCGTTTCTTCACCGAAGCCGATCGTGGCCGTCTTGTCGCCGTCATCTCGCGCAGCGCGGCAGAGACTGCATGGCCTGGCCAAAGCGCCATAGGAAAGAGCTTCACCCGCGGCGATCCGGATGAGAAGCCGTTTGAAGTGATCGGTGTAGTCGGCGATGTCCGCACGCTCGACCTGGGGATGGCGCCGCCTCGCATGGTCTATGTGCCTACCTGGTATCGCACGCGCGGCGGTGGCGTGTTTGTGCTGCGCACCGCGAACGATCCCACGGCCATGGCCGATTCGATCCGCAAAGCTATCTGGAGCATCGACGCGCAGGTGCCTGTCCCCGAAGTCCGCACCATGGAAACCGTCGTCGACGGCTCGCTCGCCGCGCGCAACTTCCAACTTCGTTTGCTGCTCGCGTTCGCCGTCTGCGCGCTTATCCTCGCCGCGCTCGGCATCTATGGCGTCGTCGCCTACTCGGCGCTGCAGCGCACGCGCGAGCTCGGCATCCGCATCGCGCTCGGGGCGCAGCCCGCGCAGATCTATCGCCTGATTCTCGAAGACGGAGTCACCCCGGTCCTGCTCGGCGCTATTGCCGGTATCGCACTCGCCGTGCTCGCCGCTCGCGCCATCAGCGGGCTCCTCTTCGGGGTCGGGTCCTTCAATATCGGTATCGCCGCCGGCGCCGCCCTCATCCTGCTCGTCACCGGCGGCCTCGCCAGCCTGCTGCCCGCCATCCGCGCCACCCACATCGATCCCGTCCAGGCCCTCCGCGCCGAATAAGGCCGGGGCTCCGGTTCTACAAACTCCACGTAACCGCCATATCGCTGAATCCCTCAGTTCGCCTGCCGAATCTGGAAATGAGGTAGTCTGGCGAAATTGTCGGGGATGCATAGAGATGCTCATTACTCTCATTGCCATTGGGGTCGTCGTGCCGGGAATCGCGTACTGGATCAAGCGCGCGATGGACCGGCGCGAATTGGAGCAGTACAGCGTCACGCCGGAAGTCCTTCATGCAATGCTGGCTTCGAATCCGGGTATGCTTCTCTTCGATGTGCGCCTCCCGCTCGACCTGCTGGTCGATTCCGAGATCATTCCTGGCGCGCGACGGGTTCCCCCGCAAGAAATAATTAAAAACCCATCGATCATTCCGCAGGACAGGGAAGTCATCGTCTACTG
>DASZGZ010000212.1:0-6157 GCA_035938355.1 Acidobacteriaceae bacterium | reverse complement strand
GTTCGCCAAGAGGGCGATGGCCATATTGCCGGAGGAAAGCCGATCCCCCATAATGCCGGAACCGACAACGGCAGCCAGTAGAAAGAGGGTTCCTAAGAACTCCGCCGTGATGCGGCGCGCCAGCGCGGTCGTCATTGTTTCCCGATGCGCCTGATCTCTTCTTGAATCCTCATTCTCTCGAGGGTGGGTAGCGGGAGGGAGAGGAACAATGTGATTCTGCGCTCGAGTGCTACAAAGGCACCGTGGAAGGCCCGCTCAATTTCCTCGTGCGAACCTTTGACCGCAGCCGGATCAGGGATGCCCCAATGCGCTGTCATAGGTTGTCCCGGCCAGTACGGGCAGGCTTCGTTGGCGGCGTTGTCACAGACAGTGAAGACGAAGTGCAACTCTGGCGCATCGGGCCTGGCGAACTCGTCCCACGACTTGCTGCGCAAACCTTCCATCGAAATTCCAGCGGACGCAAGTTGCGTTAGGGCTTCCGGTCGAACTTTGCCCGTGGGATGGCTTCCCGCGCTGTATGCGTGGAACATTCCGTTTCCCTTATGGTTGAGGATTGCTTCGGCCATGATGGACCGCACGGAATTGCCCGTACACAGAAACAGGATGTTGCAGTGATGTGTCGTCATATCGACGTTGAGTTGCAGCATTCAGGACCGCAACATGTCTTCGTCGCTGGTTTCAGGGCATAGACCTTGACGCTGGCGGCTGCGGAGTTGACGTCGTAGCTGGAGAGCAGTGCGGTCAGATCCTGATGCAGGGTCTGCGATGTGGCGGGTGAGCAGCAGGATTGCCGGTCGTCGCCATTCATTCCCGGCGAGCAGCAACCGGACTGACCTTCGACTTTGGCATAGGCGTTGAGATCGGCGCCGCTATCGACGATCTCGACAGATTCGAAGCCGGCGTTACGCAGCTCGGTGCGGTAGTCGTCGATGCGGATGGCGCCGGCGATACAGCCAACATAGGCGGCGAGGCTTTTCGCGATGGGCTCCGGCAGCTCGGATTTGAGGGCGATGTCGCTGACGGCAAGACGGCCGCCGGGCTTGAGCACACGGAAGATCTCGCGGAAGACGGCAGGCTTGTCGGGCGCGAGATTGAGAACGCAGTTGCTAATGACGCAGTCAGCGGAGACATCGTCGAGAGGCAGGCGGTCGATGTTCGCGAGATGGAACTCGACATTGGTGTAGCCGG
Source organism: Acidobacteriaceae bacterium (assembly GCA_035938355.1). Lineage (GTDB taxonomy): Bacteria > Acidobacteriota > Terriglobia > Terriglobales > Acidobacteriaceae > KBS-83. Next base: position 4,969 of record DASZGZ010000212.1, on the reverse strand, counting down.
TGGCGGCGGCGTTGGAGCGGGCGCGCTCGATCATGGCGGGTGTCATGTCGATGCCGATGGCGCGGCCAGCGGGGCCGACCTTCTGCGCGGCGAGGAAGACATCGAGGCCACCGCCAGAGCCGAGATCGACGACCACTTCGCCGGGCCCGAGGTGCGCGGTGGCAGTGGGATTGCCGCAGGAGAGGCCCATGTTGGCTTCCGCGGGAATGGAGGTGAGTTCATCGGCGGTATAGCCAAAGGCCTCTGCGACCGCCTTGACGCCGGCATGATCGCTGGAGAGCGTGCTTTCCGCGACGGCTCCATATTTGGTTTTTACGGAGTCGAGCAACGCATCGAGCTGCGATTCACCCATGATTTTCCTCCTACAACATATCTCGTAAGGCGAATGTATTGATCTACGGACATATTTGTCAAGGCAGATATAATCGTGAGCATGCCGACGAAGCCCTCTTTCGAGATGGAGCGAATTTTCCAGGCTCTGGGCGACCGGACCCGACTGCGACTCCTGAACCTGATGAGGGAGCAGGAGATCTGCGTTTGCTATTTCGTGGAGGTTCTAGGGCAGCCGCAGCCGAAGATCTCGCGACACCTGGCTTACCTGCGCAAGGCGGGACTGGTGGCGGCGCGACGCGAGGGCAAATGGATGCACTACCGGCTGGTGATGCCGCCGCACGCGGGGGCAGCCCAGATTCTGCGGGAGACGCAGGGATGGATGGACGCGGACAAGGCGATGCAGGCGGACCGCGCCCGGCTGACCAGGGCCTGCTGCGCGCCGGAAAAGTTCGTGTCGCTCGAGGGTGCACCGCGGCCGAGCCAGGTGGACGCGGCTGGTTGCGAGGCGTGCTGAGTACCCCTGCGAGGCGGCGGCGCATCTTCTCTCTGCAGTTGGCTGTGCAGTTGGCGACGGCTTGCGTGCGAAAAGCTCGTCGTTTCGGCGGATTCGATGCGGAACAGGCAGTGGCACACGGATGCGGAGCGCATTGAGGCGCATCGATCGTTCTTTGCGCAGCTGATTGCCACGCGGGCCGGTGTTCCGCCGGATGGTGAGCTGGCTGAGGCGTTCCGGACGACGCCGCGGGAGCATTTTGTGGGCGGCCCGCCGTGGCGGATTCTGACGCGGCATGGCTTTGTGGAGGCTCCGCGCGACGATCCGGCGTTCCTGTACCAGGATGTGGTGGTGTCGCTGGGAGTGAGTGCCCTGAACAACGGCGAGCCGTCGCTGCACGCGATGTGCATCTCTACACTGCGGCCGATGAAGGGCGACAGGATTGTGCATGTGGGCGCGGGGACGGGCTATTACACCACGATCCTGGCGAAGCTGGTTGGCGTGCAAGGCCGCGTGGATGCATACGAGATTGAGCCGACGCTGGTCCAGCGGGCGCAGAAGAACCTTGGCGGCTTACCGCAGGTGACGCTGCATGCGCAGAACGGGGCGGAAGGGCCGCTGCCGGCATGCGATGTGCTGTATGTGAACGCGGGCGCCACGGCGCCGCTGGCAGTGTGGCTGGATGCGCTGGAGCCAGGCGGACGGCTGCTGTTTCCGCTGACGCCGGATGATGGCACCGGGGCGATGCTGCTGATCGAGCGGGGAAACGGCGATGTGTGGCCGGCGCGGTTTCTGTTTCAGGCGCAGTTCGTCGGCTGCGCAGGTGCGCGGGATGCGATGGAAGACCGGCGGCTGGGAGAGGCATTTCGTAACCGCAACTGGCACAAGGTGAAATCACTGCATCGCGATGACAGGCCCGGCGAGAGCTGCTGGCTGGCGGGGCGGGGCTGGTGGCTGTCTACGGCGCAGCGGCCGTCGTGATGTCCGAGTAACGCGGCGGATTGAGCGCGATCTTTGGCGAACATTCATCCGACGAGCGCACTCAGGCACGTGAGGGAATTGATCAGGGACGCGGTTGCATTGCCGAGAGGAAGATGTCGACACCGGTGGCGGCCCAGGATTTTTTCTCGGCGGGTGTTTTGACGAAGGTGGCAGGCAGGCCGAGGGAGGCGCGGATGGTGAGTCCGCTGAGCAGGAGGCCCATGAAGATTTCGACGGCCTGATCAGGCTCGCCGCACTGGATATTGCCGAGCTTCTGCTGTGCGCGTAGATAGCTTGCGAGCATGGCGCGGGTTTTGCCGGGGCCACGATCCCAGAAGATCTGGCCAAGCTCGGGGAACTCGGCGCTCTCCGCGATGACGACGCGGTGGACGCCGTGAGCCTCCTCCGAGGAGATGAGTTCGAGCAACTCGTAGCCGCAATGGATGAGGGTTTCACGCAGGCTGCGGCCTTCGCCGAGTGGGCCGATCCTCTCAAAGAGACGTGATGCCTTGCGTTCGACGAGAGCGGCGAAGAGCGCGGCCTTGCTGGGGTAGCGGGCATAGAGCGTCTGCTTGGAGGCGCCGGCGCGGCGGGCGATCTCGCTGACGCTGGCGCCCTTAAAGCCTTTATCGAGGAAAACCTCCGTGGCGACGTCGAGCAGGCGCTCGGCGCGTGAGGAGACTTCTTCCGCGGGCGGACGGCCACGGGGAGATCTGCGCTTTCGCGCGGCAGCTTTGCGTGTTTGCCGGCCCGCACTTTTCCCTTTCATGAAAGTAAGGATAGCGAATGTGACGAGGCGCAGGAGAGCGAGGTTGCATTAATGTACCGCTTGGTACTATTTTGACTTGTATGGCGACCACGGTAGCGAGACCGAAATCGACATCGGCCGGGCAGACGGCGGGCCGCGAGACATGGAAGCCGCGGCACAATCCATGGGTGATTGCGCTGACCGTGACGCTGGCGACGTTCATGGAGGTGCTGGATACATCGATTGCCAACGTGTCGCTGCCGCACATCGCGGGTTCGCTTGCCGCAAGCCAGACCGAGGCGACGTGGGTGATCAGCTCATATCTGGTGGCGAATGCGGTGATCCTGCCGATCAGTGGATACCTGGCGACTCTGATTGGGCGGAAGCGTTTTTACATGACCTGCGTGGCGATGTTCGGAGTGAGTTCGCTGCTGTGCGGGCTCGCGCCGTCGCTGGGCATGCTGCTGTTCTTCCGCGTGCTGCAGGGGCTGGGCGGCGGAGGACTGGCGACCTCGGAGCAGGCGATCCTGGCGGATACATTCGAGCCGAAGAAACGCGGGCAGGCGTTTGCGCTATATGGTCTGGCGGTGGTGACAGCGCCGGCGATCGGGCCCCTGGTAGGCGGATGGATCACCGACAACTACGAGTGGCGATGGATCTTTTTCATCAACGTGCCGGTGGCGATGGTCTCCATGTACCTGACGAACCGAGTGGTGGAGGATCCGCCGCATCTGATCGCCGCGGTGAAGAGGGCGCGTGCCGGCCTGATCAAGATCGATTACACGGGCTTCCTGTTTACCGCACTGGGTTTCGGCTGCCTCGAAGTGGTGCTGGACAAGGGACAGGAAGACGACTGGTTCGGCTCGCACTTCATCACGACGTTCACGGTGATCTGCATTGCGAGCCTCGCGGCCTTGATTCTCTGGGAGCTGCGTCAGATCCGGAAGGGACAGAAGCCGGTGATCGAACTGCGGCTCTTCCGCAGCCGCACCTTTGCGCTGTCATTCGTGATGATGTTCATCCTCGGCATTGCACTCTACGGAACGACCATCCTGATTCCGCAGTTGCTGCAGACGCTGATGGGATACACGGCGACAAATGCGGGCAAGACGTTGTCTCTGGGCGGAATCGCGACGCTGATCTGCATGCCGATCGTGGGCATTCTGATCGCCAAGGTCGATGCGCGCTATCTGCTGGCCTTTGGCTTCGCCATTACATCGGTCGCGCTCTTCCACATGACGACGATCCATCTGACGATGAGCCTGAGTTATGCCGCGTGGCTGCGCTTCTTTCAGGCGTCGGGGCTGGCCTTCATGTTCATCCCGATCCAGACGCTTTCGTACGTGGGGGTGCCAATGGAGGGAAACAACGATGTCTCCGGGCTGACGAACCTGGCGCGCAATATGGGTGGATCGGTGGGCACGGCGATTGTGGCGACGCTGCTGGCGCGCCAGGCGCAGCGCCACCAGACCTATCTGGGCGCGCACGTCACGGGAGGGAGCTCGGCGTATCTGCGGGCGACGACGCAGATGAGCCAGCACCTGCTTTCCGGTGGGTTATCGATGAGCGGCGCCCATTCCGGAGCGATGTTGCGGCTGTATGGGCAGCTGCAATCGCAGGCGGCCATTCTGTCTTACATCGATATCATTCGCTTCTTTGCCATCGCCGCGTTGTGCATGGTGCCGTTGCCGTTCGTGATGCGTAAGTCGCGCGGCGGGGCGGCGGTGCACTAGGATCTGCCATCCAGGCAGGCGCGCCGGTGGCGCGGATTGTTAGGTTCGCTCCCGGCGGTCGCTCACGTTTCGTATGGACGTATGGGCGAACAGCCGGTGCTTCACTCACTGGTTACGTTCAGGATGATGAGCTTATGGAAGGAACCAAACGAGGCATCGTGCTTGAGGGACTTATGCATTTGACGGATGAGCAACTTGTGGATGCGGCGCGCGGTGGCGACGAGCAGGCGTTCTCCGAACTGTTCACGCGGCACCATGGGCGCCTGCAGATGCTGGCGTTGCAGTACCGGCTGACGGCGCAGGATGCCGAGGATGCGGTGCAGCAGACGATGTTGAAGGCGTGGCAGGGTTTGGGCGGCTTTCGCGGAGAGTCGCGCTTTGCGACGTGGATCACGCGGGTGCTGATGAACGAAGTCTTCCAGATGCAGCGCAAGCGCGCGCGCATGCGGCGGGAGGAAATGGAGAGCGCAAGCCTGGCTGCGGTGCTCGAATCAGGAACGAGATGGACGCCACGGCAGATGTCGCAGGAGCAGCGACTGCTGGTGAGCGAGCGAAACCGCCTGGTGCATGCGGCGCTGCGCTCGCTGCCGGAGTCGTTGCGGACCGTGCTGCTGATGCAGGTGTTCGACGAGCGGTCGCTCGAGGAGATCGCTGCGGAACTGAAGCGGCCGGTTGCGACGG
>DASZGZ010000211.1:0-7861 GCA_035938355.1 Acidobacteriaceae bacterium | reverse complement strand
GGGCACCGGCGGGCTGTGGCTTTTGGTCGAGACGACTAGGCGCTGAGTGGCGTGCTATCGCATCCTATTTGGTTTGTAGCGGCTGGGACCGGCTCACCAATGGCGGCGTATCATGGTCTAACCAGCGGCTCAGTCAGAGCTGCCCGCCCTTTGGGCTGCCCGGCTAGCCTCTCCTAGAGGTGGTGTTTTATGCGGGTTTCCGGCCCTTCCTCAACCAAGATTCTTCTGCCCGCTTTACTGGCGATGGCGACGTTGACGCTGCAGGCGCAACAGACAAGCCAGCCACAGGCTCCGGCTAGCTCGACTGCACCTGCGACCACGGCTCCCACGGCGAACACGCCGGCGGCCCAGTCCGCGCCTGCGACCGGGACCCCTTCAAACGGTACCCCTGCGACCGCTCCGGATCAGACGAGTGCGCCGGCGGCGACTGGAAAGGATACGCCGGCTGCGCAATCTGCGCCTGGAACACAAACGCCGCCTGCGAATACGCCCGCGGCGACACAGACCAATCCTCCGGCCTACGACAACGCGAAGGGCAACGCCAAGAAAGACAAGAAGGGCAAGGACGACAAAGACAACAAGGACAACCAGCCGACACCGGAGGAGATGCAAGCGGCGCAGGACACGGCGATCCGTGCGCGCAAGAATACGGCTCCCGAGCCGGGACCGAATGGCGTGATGCCGGGCGTGAAGAAGGGAAGCGTCGACGATGTGAGCGCGTCGGGCACGCGCGATATTGGCGGGCGCGGGCTGGGCAACTGGTACTCGACCGAGTCGGAGATGAAAGAGGGCAAGGGGATCTCGATGGAGATCGAGAAGAGTGTCAAATTCATCAACGATCCGGTGGTGACGGAGTATGTGAACCGCATCGGTCAGAACATCGTGAAGGTCTCGGATGCGAAGGTGCCGTTCACGATCAAGGTGATCGACTCGGATGAGATCAACGCGATGGCGCTGCCGGGCGGCTTCTTCTACGTCAACAGCGGGCTGATTCTGGCTGCGGACGATGAAGCGGAGTTGGCGGGCGTGATGGCGCACGAGATTTCGCACGTTGCGGCACACCACGCCATGCGCGAACAGACGCGGCTGAACTACGCGCAATTCGGGACCATCCCGCTGATCTTCATTGGCGGCGGGCTGGGCTACGGACTGTACGAGGCATCGGGTCTGGCGGTGCCCATCACCTTCCTGCAGTTCTCGCGCGACTTCGAGCGGCAGGCAGACTTCCTCGGCATTCAGTACATGTATCGCGCCGGGTACGATCCACAGGCGCTGCCGAGCATGTTCGAGAAGATCGAACACCTGGAGAAGACCAAGCCAAACCTGATTGCGAAGGCGTTCTCCGATCATCCGCAGACGCCGGACCGCATCTTGGCGACGCAGCAGGAGATTGCGCATCTGCTGCCGCCGAAGGATGAATACATCATTACGACATCGGAGTTCGACGACGTGAAGGCACGGCTGGCCCGCATCGAGAACAAGCGTAAGCTGCGCGACGGCCAGAACGAGAAGAAGCCGTCACTGCGGCGCGCGAGTTCATCACCCAATGCGAATGGGCAGAACGGGCAGAATGGGCAGAACGATCCGAATAACCCGAACGCGCAGAACGGCTCGGATGACGACCGGCCGACGCTGCACCGCCGGGACAACTGATCGGCATTCTGCAACAGCAATAGCGACAAAAAGTAAAGCGCACCTTCGTTCTCTTTCAGAGCGAAGGTGCGCTTTTGCTTTTTCAGCCGCTATGACTGCGGGCTAGGGGATGGTCAGCGTGACGGTGTTGGAAGGCTTGCTGACGTTGCCCGACGCGTCGACCGAAACAACCTCGTAGACATAGGTCTGACCGGCGGTGACGGAGCTATCGGTAAACGCCGTGGACGCTGCCGCGGTGGTGCCGATGACGGAGTACTGCGTGGAGCCGGACGCGGCGCGCTGTACTTCGTAGGAGTCGACCGGATCAGTGCTGGTGGAAGGTGCGCTCCAGGTGAGGCTCGCTGAATGCGAGGTCGGGGGTGGGGTGGTGGCCGTCTCGCTGAGCGAGACACTTGGATCGTTCGCGGTGGAGGTGATGGTCAGGGTGCCGGTTTGCGCTGTGCTTTGCGGCGTGGCGCTTACCTTCACGGTGACACTCTGCCCTGGCGACAGGGTCATCGGCATCGTGGAAATGGAGTCTGTAAAGACGCCGTTCGAGATCGACACGCCCTGAATGGTGACGGAGTTCCAACCAGCCGCGGTGATGGTGAGCGGCTGCGTTGTGACGTTGCCAGTGGAGCCGTTGAAGCTGAGTGCTGTTGTAGAGACACTGATGCTGCTGCCGCCGCCATGGTGCTGACGTGCCCAGATCGGCGTCGCGATGAGCATCGCGGCAAGGGGGAGGACGAATTGTTTTTTCACTGCGGACTTGCTCCTGGAGTGGGGGGATGGGGATGAGCTGACCCGAAAGCTATGTCGCTCGTTTCACGCGCGACATAGCCCTCGCCGAATTCAGAAGGCTGGAGTCAGGCAACATGTTGTCTAAGTGTAGCGAGAAAGTTGTAGTTATGGTGTAGCGAGAAAGTTGTAGTTATGGGGCAAGATACGAGACATTGCGGAGATATGCATGCGCGTTTCATGGCGAAGGCCGCGACTTACACGGAATTGCCGAAGAAATTACATGGCATGGATAGTAAAAGGCCTATCTCGGCAAAAAATGACGAGAGTAATTCGACAGATATCAACAGATATGATTGTGTTTGCGCTCGATCGCATGATTCATCTGTATCAGCCGCAGCAGCGATTCCAACCGGCCCAGCGGTCGCGTGCGCGGAGCGGTTAAAAGCTTGGAACTGAGTGTCCTCTCGCGTTCGAGCACGAATGCCTGGTGAGGCGATCGCGGCTGCTAGCGACAAATCCAATCGGACGACACGGTCCGGAGCGCGATGCGCGGACGGGGCGGCGGAAGCGGCTGGACGGGTGGACCGGGTCGCTGGCGCCCAAAATGCCCAGCGGAATCCGGAAAACCAATAGCAATACCCCATTCGGCGCGGAATGGACGGGAATCTTTCCTTGAAGAGCCCCAAAGAAACAGGTATATACAAGACGCCGGGCTTGTGAAGCATTTTCACTGTCGAGCGCCCGGGAGGAAGTTCCCCCTGGAAGGGATGGCACTCCGATGAAGGCGCAGATGGCGGCCACAGAGCAGCGCGAGGTGATGGATATTCGCCAGGCGGCGGACTACCTGGGGATCAGCGCGGACACCTTATATAAGTACGCGTCTGAGGGGTTTGTGCCGGCGTTCAAGCTGGGGAACCGGTGGCGTTTCAAACGCTCGCGTTTGAACGACTGGATGGACCAGCAGAGCTCGGGCGGGAACATGCCGGCGCGGGTGACTGGAAAAGCCGCGGAGGAGAAGCCTTCGCGGGCGAAGGCGAAGCCGGTGCAGAGTGTGCGGCCGGTGCGGCGGAAGACGGCTGCTCAGTAGACTAACGAGATGTACAGTTCCTTCCTTATTTTCTTCGCACACGTGTGTGATCCGTCGTGACTGCCCTGTCTGAATCAGCAAACACTATCGCCCCGAGCCATCATCGTGGGCGCATGCGACGACTGCGCGCCACGATGGCGAAGCAGAAGGTCTCCGCGCTGCTGGTAACGCATCTGCCGGACGTACGGTATCTGTGCGGCTTTGCGGGGTCGAATGCGGCGCTGGCTATCACGGCGAAGCATGCGGTGATGGTGACGGATGGCCGCTATACCGCGCAAGCAGCCCAACAGGTGAAGGGGGCGGAGGTGCGGATCGCCAAGGGGCCGGCGCTGGCGGAGGCCTGCCGCTGGCTTGCTGCTGCGCGCGTGAAGCATGCGTACTACGACGCGGAGCAGACGACGGTTGCGGCGCTCCGCGCGATGCAAGAGTCGCTGAAGGGTTCCGGACGAGGAAGCAGCAAGGGTTTTTTTGAGCCGCTTACATCTTCATTGGTTGCCGAAGAGCGCATGGTGAAGGACGCGGCGGAGATCGAGCAGATGGCCGCTGCGGCGGCGCTCGGTGTGCGGTTGTTTGAGCACATCCTTGGCTTCATGCGGCCGGGGCTCAGGGAGAATGCGGTTGCGGCGGAACTGGAGTATCGTGCGCGGCTGTGGGGTGCGGAGGCGATGTCGTTCCCGACGATAGTGGCGAGCGGCGAGCGCTCGGCGATGCCGCACGGCACAGCGACGGAGGCGAAGCTGCCGCGGCGCGGGTTCGTGACGCTCGACTTCGGTGTTAGTCTCAACGGTTATTGCTCGGATATGACGCGCACTGTGCACCTGGGGCGCGCAGGGGCGCGGGATCGCGAGGCCTACGACGCGGTGCTGGCGGCGCAGGAAAACGCGGTGGCAGCGGTAGCCGCGGGCGTGAAGGCGGGCGATGTGGATGAGGCAGCACGCAGTGTGCTGCGCGAGGCGAAGCTGGCTGACTACTTCACGCATTCGACCGGGCATGGAGTGGGACTGGAGATCCACGAGTCGCCACGGATCGGCATGGCACAGCAGGCGTTGCTAATGAAGGGGATGGTCATTACCATCGAGCCTGGCATTTACATACCGGGTGCATTCGGTCTGCGTATTGAGGACACGGTGGTGGTGGAGCGGCGCGGATGCCGGGTGCTGACGCCGGCGACCAAGGCGTGGATCGAGTTATAGCGAGGAAGAACAGCCGGAGGAACGGCAAAGAAACGCGGCGCAGCAGAGAGCGGCAGACATCGCGAAAGACAAGAAGAGATTGGGAAGCATGAATCCGGAAGAGATAGCAGAACTAAAAGAGCTCATCGAGTTCCTGAAAGAAAACGGCATCGGCGAGTTCGACCTGGAACGGGGCGACTTGAAGGTGCGGCTGAAGTTTGCCAGCGCGAGCCAGCCGGCAGATCTGTCGCAGATAGCGCAGCTGGCGGCTGCTGCACAGGCAGCACAGTCGGCAGCGAGCTTTCAGCCGGCCACGGTGGCGCATGCGCATCCGGCGGGAGCGCCGCCGACTGCGGAGCCCGCGGCTGCTCTGGTGGATGACGAGGCGGGGCTGCACATCGTGAAATCGCCGATTGTGGGGACCTTCTACGAGTCACCGTCGCCGGGCTCGCCTGCGTTTGTGAAGCCGGGAGATGTGATCGAGGTAGGGCAGGTGCTGTGCATCGTGGAAGCGATGAAGCTGATGAACGAGATCGAGTCCGATGCCGCGGGCGAGATTGTGAAGCGCTTTGTAACGAGTGGCCAGCCGGTGGAGTACGGACAGAAATTGTTTGCAGTGCGGCCGCGTTAAGGATTTGCCATCCAGGCAGACGCGCGGACTGGCCGTCCGAGGCAACGGCGCCGGTGGCGCGGATTGTTGTGGTTCACTCCCTTTGGTCGTTCACGCTGAGCGTTGTGGGCGACTTAAGAACAAAAGGTCTCTCGACCGTGCCGGTCGTTCGTGATCGGCTTCAGTCGAGGTGACGATTCGTATGATGAGAGATTGTGGCCGCGCCCCTGCTTCAACGAAGAGGGCGCGTGAAGGGAATGCATGTTTCGGAAGGTTCTGATCGCCAATCGTGGCGAGATTGCGCTGCGTGTGATCTGCGCGTGCAAGGAGCTTGGCGTACGCACGGTGGCCGTCTACAGCGAGGCCGACCGCAACTCACTCCACGTTCGTTTTGCCGATGAGGCGATCTGCATCGGGCCTCCGCGGTCGGCGGAGAGCTACCTGAATGTGCCGGCGGTGATCTCCGCAGCAGAGATTGCGGATGTGGACGCGATCCATCCCGGCTACGGCCTGTTGAGTGAGAACGCGAACTTCGCCGAGGTGTGCCGTGCGTCCAACATCAAGTTCATCGGGCCGCCGCCGGAGGTGACGCGCCTGATGGGCGAGAAGGAAAAGGCGCGCATGGCCATGAAGAAGGCCAAGGTGCCGATCCTGCCGGGTTCGGAAGGCGTGATCCAGAGCGAGGGCGAGGCGCTGGAGTGGGCCAAGTCGGTGGGCTACCCGGTGATCCTGAAGGCTTCTGCGGGCGGTGGGGGTCGCGGCATGCGCGTGATCCGCTCGAAGGACGAGCTGCCGGCGCTGTTCCAGGCGGCGCACACCGAGGCGGCGAATGCCTTTGGCAACGGCGACCTGTACATGGAGAAGTTCATCGAGCAGCCGCGGCACATCGAGTTCCAGGTGCTGGCGGACCAGCACGGGAACGTGATGTCGCTGGGTGAACGCGAGTGCTCGATCCAGCGGCGGCACCAGAAGCTGATTGAAGAGGCACCGTCGTTGCAGGTGGACGGGAAGATGCGCGAGGAGATCGGCAAGACGATCCGCCGGTGCCTGGAGCAGATTGGCTATCAGAACGCGGGGACGATCGAGTTCCTGATGGACGAGGACGGCAAGCTCTACTTCATCGAGATGAACACGCGCATCCAGGTGGAGCATCCGGTGACGGAGATGGTGACGGGGCTGGACCTGGTGAAGGCGCAGTTGCGGATTGCGTCCGATGAGAGGCTGTCGGATATTGTGACCGAGCCGGTGACGATTCGCGGGCATGCGATCGAGTGCCGCGTGAACGCGGAGCATCCGGAGAAGTTCACGCCGTCGGCGGGGAAGATAACCGTGTTCAACGTGCCGGGTGGCAACGGAGTGCGGGTGGACACGGCGCAGTACGCGGAGGGCTTTGTGCCGCCGTACTACGACTCGCTGATCGCGAAGCTGATCGTGCACGGCAAGGACCGCGCGGAGGCGATGGCGCGGATGCAACGTTCGCTCGAGATGTTTGTGGTGGAGGGGATCCACACGACAATCCCGCTGCACCAGCGAATCTTTGCGGATCCGGAGTTCCGCGAGGGGCGTTTCGATACGAAGTTCATGGAGCGGTTCTTTGAGCGCGAGAAGATGCGGCTGACGGGGTTGCCGGACTGACCGCAGCGAGTCAGCACTACGGTTTGTCTTGCCGAACGGGAGAGCTAGATGGCCTCGTCTGAATCAGAGACAGGATCACAAGCGGGTCTGCAAGGCGCTGCTCCCCGTCCAGTCAACTTGCCCCACATCGAGAGCCTGGATGTTGCAGCCCGGTACCATCCGGCCCGCTGCGGCGGGGACTTCTTCGATGCTGTCGCGCCGGATTCCCGAGTGCTATTCATGTTGACAGACATCGCCGGCAGGCGACCGGAAACGCAAGCGATCGCGGTTGAGATACAAAATGTATTCCGCACCAGGGCGCAGGATCTGTTTGAAGATCTCGACGCGAATGAGTCAGAGGGCATCGGCCTATTGGCACGCGATATCAACCGCTCACTCATTGAGGCGGCTCGCGGTGTTCGGTTTGCTCCGGCCTTCTTAGGTTGCTACAACCTGACTCTCAATATTCTTACGTATCAATACGCCGGCCACTTCCTCGCCTTATTTCACGACGGGGAAAAGACGCGTGTTCTCGAGCCTTGCGGAATTCCACTCGGACTCTTCACTCACAGCACCTACGAACCAGCGATTCTCGCATTCGACCGGCATGCCAAGCTGCTGCTCGTCACCAAGGGAATCACCGAGGATCGACAAGGAGGAACCGTGTTTGATGACGAGCGCATCTCGTTGCTCCTCGAGAACTCGACTACGGATTCGGCGTCCATCTGCGAGGCCGTACTTCGGGTAGCCGATGATTCCGAGAATCATCCGAAGTCGCGTGCTTTGCTCCGCTCACGTAAACAGAAATATCGTGACGACTTGACGGCTGTAGCACTTGTGCGGCGCGGCGATACTCCCGACAGCGCACATCCGCCTGAACGATGAGTCATGTCACCCGAACCCGCAATAAGCGGCGTCTAAGACAGGCGCATCTTCCTATCAGCGGTTGCCCATGCCGTGGCCGGGGATCAGATGCAATGTCAGAGCCAATGCGGCCATGACGGC
>DASZGZ010000210.1:0-9058 GCA_035938355.1 Acidobacteriaceae bacterium | reverse complement strand
GATGCTCGCCTTTCTCCTCTTTCCACTCTTGCGTGGATACGTTCTTCCCAGCGTCGTTTCCACTCTCGCTGTAGCTCTGGGTTTTCTCGCGCAGCGTCTGTTCATGCCCGCTCTTTATCATCGCTTTAGCCAGGCCGTATATACCCAGCTCGTTCTCACCGGCGATATGGGATTCGGTGTCTTTGTGAAATTTCCAGGGCCGTTACGCACAGCCGCGCCAGTTATCTTTGCCGCCGGCGTAGCCGTGGTCTTGTGGTACTTGCGACCAGGTAGATGGAACACCGCATCCCGGGTGTGGCTGCCGGCGGTGCTTCTCACTTGCATTCTGGCAAGCCCGCGTCTGCTTGGATACGACGCGCAGATCGCGATGCTGCCCGCTCTATGCCTGCTGCTGGAAATCCCATCCACGTGGAGCGACAAGCAGAAGAAAATAGCCGCGACACTGATTTCCCTTGCACTGCTGATCGTCTGCAAGAAGACATCGATGTATGTTGTATCGCTATTTCTTCTGCTGGCCCTCGGCGGCGGCCTCTATCGCGCCTTTAACGATCGGTTGCCAGAGGGTCAGCGAGCGTAGGCCAGTCGCTGTACCCCTGCTCATTGCCGCCGTAGTAGGTCTCCTGCGGAGCATCCACCAGCGGCGCTCCATCACGCAGCCGCCGCACCAGGTCAGGATTTCCAATGAAGGGCCGTCCAAAGCTCACCAGGTCCGCGCGCCCGGACTTCAGCGCCTCCTCAGCAAGCCCCCTGTCGTAGCGATTGTTCGCAATATAGGTGCCGCGGAAGCGTCGCCGTAGAGCCAGGAAATCCACATCGCCCGGTGCCTCGCGTGTCACTCGCGTCACGCCCTCAATCACGTGGATATAGGCAATGCCCAGCGCGTTCAGTCCGTCGACGTACCTGCCGTAGGTCCCCATCACATCGCTGTCCAGCGGCGTTTCGCCCGGACTCGTCGTGGTCGGGGAGATGCGCACGCCCACGCGCTCTCCGCTACCCCACGCCTCGACCGCCGCCTTCACCGCCGCCAGCGGGAAGCGCAGCCGGTTCTCCACGGATCCGCCGTACTCGTCTGTGCGCTTGTTTGTGGTGTCGCGGATGAATTGCTCCAGCAGATAGTTGTTTGCGGAGTGAACCTCGACGCCATCGAAGCCGGCAGAGCGCGCATTCGCCGCTGCGTGCCGGTAGTCCTCCACGATGCCTGGTATCTCGCCTGTCTCCAGCGCACGCGGTGTTGGCAGCCGCTTCGGCCCTTCGTAGGTAAATGCGTCGCCTCCGGCCTGAATCGCAGACGCCGACACTGGCAACGCGCCGTCATGCAGATCTGGATGAGAGATGCGCCCGGTGTGCCATAGCTGCATCACGATCAGCCCATCGGCACGATGCACCGCATCTGTCACCCGTTTCCAGCTCTCCACCTGTGCCGCGCTCCAGCTGCCCGGCGTGAACGCATAACCAAGGGCCTGTGGCGAGATGTTCGTCGCCTCGGAAATGATCAGTCCCGCGCCAGTGCGCTGCCTGTAATACTCCACTGCAAACTCCGGCGCAACTCCCGCGCGGCTGGACCGGGCGCGCGTCAGCGGCGCCATCACAATCCTGTTCTTCAAATGCAGCGGTCCCATCTGGTAGTCGCGAAACAGCAGCGACATCTCTTTGCTCATGCGCGCATCTCCGTCATTCTCTATATCGATTTGCTCTCTATAGAGATGCACTGGCCGGACAAATAACTTCTCGCGCGGGCCTGTTTTCACTGCTCCAGATCGGGTAATTCCTGCATCATCGCCGCGAACTTCTCGATATCCAGCGACTGCGCCCCGTCGGAAAGCGCACGCTCCGGCTGAGGATGCACCTCCACGATCAGCCCATCGGCGCCCGCAGCCAACGCTGCGCGAGACAATGCCGGCACCAGGTCGCGTCGTCCCGTGGCGTGGGAGGGGTCGGCAATCACCGGTAGATGCGTCATTGTCTTCGCCAGCACCATGCCCCCAATATCAAACGTGTTGCGCAGCTCCGGGTCATAAGAACGAATCCCGCGCTCGCACAACACCACCTGGTCGTTGCCGCCCGCCAGGATGTACTCCGCAGCCAACAGCCATTCCTTCACCGTCGCTGCGGGACTTCGTTTCAGCAGCACCGGTCGTCGGACCTTGCCGAGTCGTCGCAGCAGCGGAAAGTTCTGCATGTTCCGTGCGCCCACCTGCAACATCTCCACGTGATCGCTTACCACCTCGATGTCCTCTGTGCTCATCACCTCGCTCACCACCGGCAACCCGGTGATCTCCGACACCTCACGCAGGATCAACAGCGCCTCGAGGCCGAGTCCCTGGAAGTCGTAAGGCGACGTCCTCGGCTTGTACGCGCCGCCACGCAGCAGCGTGGCGCCGGCGGCCTTCACGCCCTTTGCTGCAGCCAGCAACTGCTCGCGCGATTCCACCGAACACGGCCCCGCAATCACCACCGGCACGCCGCCCCCGATTGCCACATCGCCCACTCGCACTACCGTTGTGTGTCCGGCGTGGCGCTTCGCCGTCAGGCGCTCCGGTTGCTTCTCCGGCCCGCTCGGCATCTCGCGTTTCTTCTCGGGAGTTGCCTCCACTGCCTCCAAAATCGCTGCTGCCTCGCTCATGGCTCTCTCCGGGATATACGGTTTATTTGTTCGTGAAAAATAAAAAGGCCGCGATTGGAATCGCGGCCTTCGGGACTTTTGCGCTTTGCTTAAATCATCTTGTATCTGGATGCGCGCACGCCGCCGAGGCCGCTATCGGAAACCAATAACGGAAAGCAAAGCTAAATCGGCTGGTGGCGCGGAATGTCATCGTTACCAAGGTGCCATCATGCGGCGGCATTGTCAACCGGCACCTATTCACCCTGCTTACCCGCTTTCAGCCGCCAAAGCAGCTTCCGCATCATTCCCATCAGCAGATGTGTATCCCCTTCCTTAACATGAAGGCGCCGCAGAAGACGCCGCATCTCGCCGGCCGTGCCTGCCTTTGTATGCGGATCCACATAGCCGCCCGCCTCTAACAACTCCATCAGCAGCGCACCCAACCGCTCCAGCTCTCCCGAAACAGCGGCCACCTCGCCATCAGCCACTGGCGCATGACTCTCGCGCGCCAGCTCCCACAGGCACACCGCCACCGCCTGCCCCAAGTTCATCGAGGGCTGCGCATCCTCCGTCGCGATCCGTACCAGCCAGTGGCAGTGCTCCAGGTCTTCCCGCGTCAGCCCATGCTTCTCCGAACCGAAGAGGAGCGCCACCCTGCTCTGCGCCAGTGCTGCATGCATCGGTTCCGCCGCCTGCTCCAGACCCAGCAGCGTCTGCTGCAGTTCCCGCCGCCGCGCAGCCGTTGTCCCCACCACCAGCCGGCAGTCCGCCACCGCATCCGCCACGTTTGCAAACTCCCGCGCCTCGCCCAGCACCGCACCCGCGCCCACCGCCGATCGCGCCTCACGAAACGACGCTTCAAACGGCGCCACCAGCCGCAGATCGCGCACGCCAAAGTTCTGCATCGCCCGCGCCACCGCGCCAATGTTCAGCGGATTGCGCGTACGCACCAGCACCAGAGCGAGTTGTTCAAGCTTCGCCATCTATTTCGAGGACCGCCCCGACACGCCATCGCCACATCCATGACTTCGGCGCCGATCATCTTCCCGTATCATCGGAGCCATGAGTTCGACCGCTCATAACCCATCTCGTCCATTCGCCCCTGACAATACAACGCCACTCTCTGTAACTGTAGGACTCATCATCCTCGCGCTGGCGCTGCTCACGCTGCGCGTCACGCTCTGGAGATACTTCGTCAATTCCGATCTTCTGAACGCCTTTCTGCCATGGCAGACTTATCTACTCGAGCACGGCAGATGGCATGCCTTGCAGCACCCCTTCAGCATGTATTTCCCGGCTTACTTCGATATCACGGCGATGACCTCGTATCTCGACGGCCACATCAACCGGGTATCGCAAATCAAGCTCGTTTCCTTCGCCTTCGATATTGTCACCGCAGCCGTCGCCTATTACCTCGTAGGCCGTCTCACCCGCAGCTCAACTCCCGGGCGAGGGAGATCCGTCGCGCAGCTCGTCGCTCCCTTCTGTATCCTCGCCGGCCCCACCGTTCTGCTGAATGGCGCCGTCTGGGGCCAATCCGACATCGTCTACACATGCTTTTTGCTGCTCAGCACCTGCTGCGTCATCATCGGCATGGGAGCCCTGGCTGCGCTTTTCTTCGGCGTCGCATTTGCCTTCAAATTGCAGGCCATCTTCCTTGCTCCCTTCATCGTCGCCATGCTGCTGCAGAGGCGCATCCGCTGGTGGCATCTTCTGCTCGTGCCCGTCGGCTGGCTCGTGGCACTCGTGCCGCCGGTGCTGAACGGGGCCAAAGCGTTGCAGTTCCTCTCACTCACCTCGTCCCAGGGAGAATCCTTCCCCACCCTGGCCATCAACGTTGGCAATCCCTGGATCATCGCTGACCGGATTCACTTCAATGTAAACGCGGGTACACTCGCCGGCATCGTCCTCACCGTTCTGGTGATGATCGCCATCACCATCTGGGGCGCGCAGCCTGCATTCCGCAACGCAACCAACACTCTCGCGCTCGCTACCCTCTGCGTGCTCGCCATCCCGTACGTCATGCCCAAAATGCATGACCGCTACTTCTTTCCAGCGGAGATATTTCTCTGCATCCTGAGCTGTGTCGATCTGACGTTTGTCCTGCCGGCCGCCCTTGTGCTCAGCGCCTCCCTCATCTGCTATGGCAATTACTTCCTCTATCACGTGCGGTATTCCGTGCTCTCGGCCGCACTGCTGGCAAACACAGCAGCCTTGTGGCTCGTCTTTCAGCAGCTCCGGAGCCGCACCCGTGGCGCCGAAGACGCGCCGCAAATCCCCGCTCGATCGACGCCATCCGCGCCCGCCTCTTCGCTATCACAGACGCAGGTCTCCTGAACCGCTCTCGAAAGGACAGCGGCCTTACCCTGGAATCGCCTCATCTCGCTCTACAATCATCCCTTGTCAGCTATGGCCTCCTCATCGTCTGCTCATGAAACCGCGGACTCCGGTCTTTCGCATCCCCGCGCGGCCAGCCGCGGGATAGCGATCGCATTCCTGCTGCTCTCAGCGCTGTATTTCGTCGACACATTCCTGCGAGCCACACTCAAAACCTTCTGGTACGACGAGCTCTTCACCGTCTACCTCTGTCGGCTACCCACCTTTCATGCCACTTGGGCCGCCGTCCTCAGCGGCACCGATCTCAATCCGCCGCTCTTCTACCTGATGACGCGGTGGGCACAGCACTGGACTGGCGAGGGGCTCATCGCCACGCGCCTGCCGGCCATCATCGGCTTCTGGGTCTTCTGTGCCTGCCTCTATTTCTTCATCGCACCGCGCCTTGGACGCATCTGTGGCTGTATCGCGGCGATTGCGCCGTGGTTCACCTTCGCGCAGTACTACTCATACGAAGCGCGTCCTCACGGCGCGATGCTCGCATGGGGCGGCCTCATGCTGGTGTGCTGGCAGCGCTCTCGCGGCGAAAACCGCGTGCGAGCTGGCCTTTGGCTCGTCGGCCTCTTCTTAAGCTTTCTCGGTGGACTTCTCACCCACGTCTACACCGTCTTCCTCGTCGTGCCGTTCCTTCTGGTAGAGCTCGATACCCTCCTCCATCGCCGGCGGCCGCATCTATGGACGTGTGTCGCGCTGCTTCTCCCTCCCTGCTTCGTCGCACCGGTGTACCTGCGGATTACGCGCATCTACACCTCCGGCGTCAGCAGCGGCGGACTGCACGTCCACCCCTATGAAGTCGTCCAGCACTTCATCATCACCGTCTTCGGCCCCGGCCTGGTGTTGCTCATCATCCTGCTGGCGCTTCTTGCGTGGCGCAACAGGCAAAGCCAGTCATCACCGGCCTCCTCGCCCTCGCTCACGCGCGAAGAACTGATCGTCGCTTTGGGTCTCCTGCTGCTGCCCATCTTCGGTGTCATCGCGGCCAAGATCACCCACGGCCCTTACTTCGATCGCTATTTCCTGGCTGCGACTGCGGGCTACGCCATGCTCCTCGCACAGATGGCTGCAACCTCGGGAGCGCGCTCTCTCGCCACACGCGGCCTGCTCGCCGCCATGCTCCTTTTCCTGGTCTCCGATGCCCTCATTGCGGCCTACTGCCACTGGCGTCACGCGGACCTTGATCAGATTGGACCCGGCAATCTCGTCGTCTTCGGTCCGGACCCGGCAAGACCCTTCCTGCGAAACGCGCAGCTACTGCTCGACAACTCGAATCTCGACATCCTCGTCACCGGACATCCCGACTATCTCTTTCTTCAGTACTACGCGCCGCCCGAGCTGCGCCGGCGATTGATCTTTGCCGCTCCCAGCGCAACCGAAGGATTTCTCATCAGCTATCACCGCCTCTCCGTGCAGACCGGGATCGGGCTCAGGACAACCACCTTCGACGACTACTTCGCCACCCACCGCGATTTCCTCGTCTACGCCAATAAAGCCGACTGTCTCGATTGCACGGACACCATCATCCGCGACGGATTCACCTTGCGTTCCGTGAAGCTGGACATCGATGGACAGTTGCAACACTTCAGCCGATAAGCGAATCCGCCCCCCCGCTGCGCTATTCGCCCATGGCGCAGCCGCTCCGGAAGGTCTACGCTTAAAGCATGAAGCGCGTCCGCTATACCAAATACAACGGCGACCTCGCCTCCGAGATCGAGATGGACGACCTGCTCAAGGCCCTCTCCGACTACCTCCTCGACTCCGGCTTTCAGGACCCCTACTCGCGCTTCTCCGAGTTAAACGGCGACCACACCCTCGAGAACCTGCGCGAGGCCATCCGCCAGGCGCTCGAAGCCGGTGAGCTGCTGGACGACGAGGCGCAGCAGCGTATGCAGCAGATGTCCGCCGAGCAAATCGAAGAGTTCATTGATCGGCTGATCGAGCGCATGCAGCAGGAGGAGTACGTCTCCATCGACGCGCCGCACGATCCCAGCCGCATGGCCAATCGCCCCGGCAGCACCGGCCGTGCGGAAACCGAAGCCCGCTTCGAAGTGACTGACAAGAGCCTCGATTTCCTCGGCTTCAAGACCCTGCGCGACCTGCTCGGCTCACTCGGCAAATCCAGCTACGGCCGCCACGACACACGCCATTGGGCCACCGGCATCGAGGCCTCCGGCGCCTCCAAGCCCTACGAGTTCGGCGACGTCCTCAACCTCGATGTCAACACCACGCTGAATAACGCCCTGTCCCGCGAAGGCATCACGCTGCCGCTCAACATCGAGTACCGCGACCTGCACGTCCATCAGTCCGAGTATCAAAGCTCCTGCGCCACCGTTGTCATGCTCGACTGCTCGCACTCGATGATCCTCTACGGCGAAGACCGCTTCACGCCGGCCAAGCGCGTCGCCATGGCGCTCTCGCACCTCATCCGTACGCAGTATCCCGGCGACTCGCTCTCGCTCGTGCTCTTCCACGACTCCGCCGAGGAGATGCCCGTCTCGCAGATCGCCCGCGTCAAGGTCGGCCCCTATTACACCAACACCCGCGAAGGCCTGCGCGTCTCGCAGCGCATCCTCGACCGCCAACGCAAGGACATGAAGCAGATCGTCATGATCACCGACGGCAAGCCGAGCGCACTCACCCTGCCCGACGGCCGCATCTACAAAAATGCCTTTGGACTCGACCCACTGGTCATCGCCGAAACGTTAGAGGAAGTCAGCCGCTGCAAGCGTAAGAACATCATGGTCAATACCTTTATGCTCGCGCAGGACTTCGGTCTGGTGCAGTTCGTTCAGAAGGTCACATCCATGTGCCGCGGCAAAGCCTACTTCACCACCCCGGACCGCTTAGGAGAGTACGTGATGATGGACTACATGCAGCGCAAGATGAAGACCATCCACTGACGAGAACTCTAGCTTCTTCAATTCTCGGGCTGCCTGTATAGTGTTAGACCTTGTAACTCACGCTCGTGAACAAGCTAGCCAAATACCGCGTTCTTCTTTGCGGAATCATTTCTCCGCTGGCCGCGCTGGTACTTTACGTTCTCATCTACGGAACACTGACTCGCTTCAGCAAGGACCTGGAAAAGGACTGGCTCTTTCGTCTATCTCTGGCGACTTTGGGGATGATTCTGCCGTCCCTGCTCACACTTGTACTCGCGTGGAAAGATAGCCGCCGCCACGCGCTTTTCCTCTCGGGCAAGATCGGCCTCGCCATCGCGTGCCTCTCGCTGGCTCTTGTCTGGAAGCCAGCGGACGATGGCATCCAGCGCTGGAAGCAATCAAGAAATCAGGCCATGCGAAACGTTGCTGCGCCGCCCTTTGAAACTCTCGACCTCGACGGGAAAACGCAACGTCTGGCCGACCACCGCGGTGACGTAGTTCTCGTGAATACCTGGGCCACGTGGTGTGGTCCTTGCAGGGCAGAGATGCCCCAACTCGATCGCTTGTATCAGTCGCGAAAAAATCAAAGATTCATCGTCTTCGGCCTTTCCGATGAAGATGCCGAAAAACAAAAAAAATCCTGAAGGAGATACCGGTAAGTTATCCACTTCTCACAGTCCGTGGGAATATTCCGGACCTCTATCGAGATATCGCTCGATATCCTGCAATCTTTCTGATCGACCGCAATGGACAATTGCAGCCCGCCCCCGGGCCAGAACAGCCATTTGAGGCGCTGCAGTCAGCCGTCGATCAACTCCTCACGACTGGGCCTTCCTAGTCCCCGCTATTTCACACCACCTTACCTATCCATCAGATCTGCGAAGCCGCCAGCGGGCTCAAAACCAAATTCGAGATATTGCTGACGATGGCCTCGTAGTTGTACCGCGGCGACGACGACAGCTTCTTCCAATCCGGATCTGCACTGAAGGCCGCCCAACCCTTCTCCAGTTCCGCCAGATTCGCGAAGCTCAGCATGTAAGTCAGCTGCGGCAATCGCGAACCCATCAGCGCGTCGCCGAAGAACACCGGGTGGCAGCCCGCTTTCTCAAATATCTCGAACTCGCCCTTGTGAAACATCTCCACCTTGCGCACATGCGCCGCATCGCTCGGGCTCTCGTAGGTCCGA
>DASZGZ010000209.1:0-3104 GCA_035938355.1 Acidobacteriaceae bacterium | reverse complement strand
CGTCGCTAAAGCGCGGCTCGTAGCGCGCGAGTTCCTCCAGATGACGCTGGGCCGCCCGCAGGGATGCCTCTGCCGCATTGCTTCCCTCGTAAAGCTGCTCGTAGGCACTCATCGCGGCTGCATAAAGCTTCTCCGCGTTATTCAACACCCGCTTTTCCGTCTCGAGCTGCCCGTCTTCCCCATCGCGCAACGCGGCTGACTCGATCTCACGCGCCTGGAAGCGCCACAGATCCGCCATGCGCAACCGCTCCTGCTCATCGCTCTCGAGTGATTGCAGCCTGCCGGAGCATTCCCGCCACGCCGCATAGGCCGTGACCACTTTTTCGGTCGAGATGCCGGCGAAGCGGTCCAGCAGCAACCGCTGCTGGCTGGCATCGAAGCCAGCCAATGTTTCAGATTGCGCGTGAATCAGCGCCAGCTCCGGCGCCAGCAGCTTCAACACCGCCGCCGTGGCCGGCTGATTGTTCACAAAGACGCGGCCCTTGCCCGAGGTTGCGATCTCCCGGCGTAAGAGAATCCCGCCCTCGCCCGGATCGATGCCATGGGCCTCCAGGATCCGCTCCGCCTCTTCCGTGGCTTCGAAGACACAGGAGACGATCGCCTTCTCTGCCCCGTGACGGACCACATCGCTCGATGCCTTCCCCCCAAGCAGAAGCGCCAACGCATCTACCAGGATCGATTTGCCCGCGCCGGTCTCCCCGGTCAGCAAATTCAGCCCTGGCCCTAGCTCGGCCGCGGCGTTATCGATCACCGCATAATTTTCTGCTCGTAACTCCAGCAACATAGGCTCGTCCGTCGCCGAGCATAGCAGAGCCAGGGGCACATGGCCGCTCCCCCTGCCTCCCTCTCTGACCCGCATGGAGTAGCCCTTTCGTCACTTGCCATATCTATCCGCTGGGGTTGCTTCCTGCTACCCTTTCTAGGAGCCGCAGATGATAGCCCACCCAATGTTTTTCGCGATCCTCCTTCTTTTCCAGGGCGACGACCAGGGCGCACCTGTGCCGCCTCCCCATTCCAGCAGCAATGCCATTCTGGAGATGCTGCGGGCCAGCGGACCCATTGCGCTGACTGTCCTCGGCCTTCTCGCGCTTGCCAGTCTCTTTTCCTGGGCCATCATTCTGGGCAAGTGGATCGGTTTTCGCCGCGCACGCAGCCAGAGCCGCGCCTTCCTCCGCGCCTTTCGCAAGGCGGCGCGTTTGCAGGAGATCGGTGCAGTCTCGGAACAGTACAAGCCAAGTCCGCTGGTCAATGTATTTGACGAGGTGTATGAGACCTACCGCCGCCAGACTGGTGGCTATGGGCCGCCACGCAACATTACGGCCCTCGAACGCACGGCACAGTCCGCGTCGAGCGAAGCTCTCACCTTCATGGAGCAGCGTTTGACCTGGCTCGCGACCATTGGTGCCATCTCGCCATTTATTGGTCTCTTCGGCACCATCATGGGCATCGTCGATGCATTCCACGGTCTCGGCACGGCGGGCGCGGCTACGCTGCGCGCGGTCGCGCCTGGCGTATCTGAGGCTCTGATCACCACCGCCGCGGGCCTGGTTGTCGCCGTCCCCGCGGTCATTGCATACAACCAGTTCTCAGCGCGCATCCGGGAGTTCGGTTCGCGCATGGATGACTTCGCTCGCGAACTGCTGAACAGCATGGAAGAGATCACCTTGCGGCCGCAGCAGGATCCACTGGAACGCGAACGCGCAGGTCAGCGCGAAGCGATGCAGGAGCCCGGCCGTGGCGTTTACTGACTCCAGCGGCCGTACCAAATCGTCCATGGCGGACATCAACATCACGCCGCTGGTGGACGTCGTCCTCGTGCTGCTGGTCATTTTCATGCTCACCGCGCCTGTTTTGCAGTCGGGTATTGATGTAGCAGTACCGAAGACGCGCACGGTTCGCGAGGCGACCGAACAGCATGAGGTCATCACCATCGACCGCGATCAGCGGGTCTTTCTTGGGGACCATCCCATCAATGTCAACGAGATCCCGCAGGCGCTGCATCATGCGGATCAAGACCCAACGAAGCAGATTGTCTATTTGCGCGCCGACGAGCGCGTGCCCTTCGGCGCCTTTGCCTCAGTGATGGACGCCGTGAAACAGGCTGGCATCACGAACGTCTCCATCGTGACCCAGCCGCTCACCAACGCCCCCGGTCAAAAGTAGGAGCAGGGATGCCGCTGGACGTCGAAGAGCGATACGAGAGGCGCGCCCCGTTCGGTGTGCCGTTCGCCGAGTCGTTTGGCCTGCACTTGCTGGTGGTCGGTGCACTTGTCTCCTCGGTCTGGCTGCACGGCCGCATCCGCGGCAACGAGTGGGGACAAAATCTGGATGTCGGCGCCATTCAGGCGAACCTGGTATCCAATGCGCCCTCAATCCCGCTTCCCCAGATCCAGAAGCCGACTGATAACGTGCTGGCCACTGAGAACCCAAGTCCCGCTCCGGCGATTGAGAAGGAGCAGACTGTTCCCGCTCCCGATCTCAAGGCGATTCCGATCCCGGTGAAGCAGCCTCCTAAGAAAGAACCGCCGCCGAAGAAAGACGTTCCGCCGAAGCAGGAGCAGAAACATCCCCAGCCCCAACAACAGCCCAAGGATCGTGCGAATTTCGGCGAGCAGCAGGCCTCAAGTCTCCCACGGTCGATGGCGCAGCAGCAGGCCCAGGCACCTGCTGCACCAGTATCTGTGGCTGGCGGAGGCGGTTTTCGGTTTCCCTACTATGTGGCCATCATTCAGCGCAAGACACAGGAAAACTGGCTGAAACAGGAGGTCGATCCCTCCACCCCAAGTGGCGCCAAGGCATATATCTACTTCACTCTTTCACGCGAAGGTGCGCCTTCCGATATCAAGGTAGGCGAATCCAGCGGTTCAGCGTCGCTTGATCAGTCGTGTTTGCGTGCAGTGCAGCGTGTTGACAGTTACGGTCCACTTCCAGCTGCCTACAACGGCTCAACGTTGCAGGTGTCTTATTATTGTGAATTCACAGGTCGCTGACGGAGATCTACCCCCAAGTGCAAACATCTCGAACGATGCAACGACTGCGGTCTTCCCTGTATTTTGCCCTCTCCTCTTTGCTCCTTCTGCCGTTCGCCTCGCCTGCACATGCAC